>JABDFX010000022.1 GCA_013286315.1 Bacteroidota bacterium
TGGAAGTAGTGATTTATGGACAGGGCTTGGACCTTGCAATCAAAAACCACTCGGCACAACAGCCGGGTGTTGAAAAAATAATTGCATCAAATAAAGCATCATTCAAAGTGTGCGCCATGACAATGAAAAGGAATAATATTGACAGTACACAACTGGTGCCGGGTATGGAAATTGTTCCGGATGGTATTTATGAAATAATTTCAAAACAGCAGGCGGGGTGGGGCTATATCAAGGTGGGCCATTGAAGACATAAAAGATATTTTCATTCGCAATAATCATTCATCATATGCCCATTTTTATGGACCGGCACGATGTCTCAGAGGCCGTGACCGCCGAAAATGTAGCTCAAATACACCAGGAAGATTTAAAAATCCAGGGTGAGTTTGGATGCAGGGGACTGACATATTGGTTTGATGACAAACGGAAAACAGCGTTTTGCTTAATTGAGGCACCCGATGCAAAAGCCATTCAAAAGATGCATGATAAGGCACACGGACAGGTGCCAACTAGCATCATCGAAGTGGAACCCAGCATAGTGGAATCTTTTTTGGGTCGGATTCAGGATCCTGAAAGAGCCCGGGACACGGGATTAAATATTATCAATGATCCGGCTTTCAGAACCATCATGGTCATTTCTTTAAACCGGATAACACTCAGGAAAGATTCCCGGCCCTTCAAAACTTCATTCGAAAAATTTGACCAGAATATTCAGAAAACCCTGCATTCGCATGAAGGAAATTTAGTCAGACAAACGGATGATTATTATCTGATTTCCTTTAAATCGGTCACGAACGCAGTGCACGCAGCTTTGGATATTCAACGAATGAATAGGGAGTTCATGAAGAATGAGAAGAAGGACAAAATGAATATCAAAATCGGGTTAAGTGCCGGTGTGCCGGTTACAGAAAAACAATTGATTTTTGAGGATAGCATTAAACTGGCTGAACGGATTGCTACGCTTATAAAGGGCGAAATCGTTGTTTCCGCTGAGGTAAAGGAACTTTACAAAAGCGAGAATGGAAATACGTTTATCAAAGGGAAGGGAATAACATCTCTTATGGAGCCAGACGAGAAATTCATTACGCTATTAATGGATTATACGGATAAAGTGTGGAACGATGCAAACCTGAAAGTGGATCATTTTTGTAAACCGCTCGGTCGCAGTAAATCCCAGCTGTACCGTAAAATGATTTTACTCACCGGACAGTCGCCAAATACTTTTATAAAAGATTACAGGTTAAAAGAGGCTTTGAAATCTATACAGAAAAGAGTTGGCAATATATCGGAAATCGCGTTTACAACAGGTTTTAGCAGTCCTTCCTATTTCACCAAATGCTTTAAAAAGAAGTTCGGTCTCATTCCTGCGGATTATCTTAATGCACAACGTTAATGCCCCCGCTACATTCTTTTCCGAATCTGATGTAGTCAGGGTGTAGTTAAACTCTCCGGGAAGAATGCTGGCTATTTATTAATGTTCAGATTGGAAACTATTTCCTCCCATTCACGGTCAAGTGATATATCCGGCATTTTAACACCTGCCTTATGATACCAGTAGCTGGCGTTTGAATGATCCCCTTCCTGCCGGTGAAGGAAAGCATGTATGTGGTATGAAAGCGGATCGTTCAAATCCTGAACGATCAGATGTGCTTTTTCCCAATTTCCCCGGCCGGCAAACCAGAGTGCTTTTTCCTGTGCCGAAAAATCTTCCGGCGGTTCAACCCGGGACAGGGATCTTTTAAATCCTTCCAGGAATATTTCATTCATACACTAATTTACAAATATCCTCGCAATCGCAAATTCACCGGTAACGAAAAAGCACTGAACAAAATAGCCATCTGAATGCTGTGTGCCGGACTGGAAAAAATAAACAAATCCTTTGAAGTCTCATAATTAAATAATTTTTTTAGCCCTGTTCAGACTTTCCTGGGATTGTCTCATAAGTCTTTTGAATTTTTGATCTGAAGTTTCTAACTGATTGACCGTGGTTATATTATTCTGAGGATTATTTGCTTTCGAATCGATTTTAAATCCGAATAATTGGTTTATGTCGAAACGGATTGCCTGCTTCTCTTCTGCTATGAATGGATTGGGATTGATTATCTCGTGGATTTTCGGAACCTGATTTGATTTCACAAATTCCTTCACCATTTTTTTAAATTCCAGGTTTTCTGCTCTTGTTAATGTTGTTTCACTTCCCCGGCCTTCAAAATAATAATGGGTCGCAATGAATTTTTTAACATGATCTCTGCTCTCTGCCGGAAGGTAATTCTGCAGAACCCAGAAGTTTTTACTGCCGGATTTCTGAATGGCATTGTAAACCGGCTTCGGACCACCGTTGTACGCCGCCAGTACCAATAGCCAGTCATTAAATTGCGCATAGAGATCCCTCAGATATCTGGCTGCTGCAATCGTACTTTTATAGTAGTTGGTACGTTCGTCATTTTGATGACTTGTTTTTAAACCCAAAACCTGCGCGGTGGCCGGCATTAGCTGCCAGGGGCCACGGGCACCTACACGACTTAGTGCAGATGGCTTTAGTTCAGATTCAATAACGGCGAGATATTTTAATTCGAGAGGTAGATGATATATATTAAGTACTGAATCGATAATTGAAAAAGGAACCACACTTCGTTTCTTGACTCTGACGAGGCATTCTTTACTATTCCTAATATATTTCTTAACGAATAAAGCTCCATTTTTATTCAGTCTTATTACGGGCTTATCGGACGCTGGTTCCGTTTCTTTTGCCGGCAGCCTGGACTCATGGAAAGAGTGGGCTGATAACGGGCTTACGGTAATTGAAGTCGTGATCAGTAAGAAAGCATTGCACAGATAGAATGCCTTCACAAATTGAGTTTTCAACATCGTTTTAGTTTTAGGTAAAAACAATGCCGTCCCTGAGGGATTGGATTAGGAACAAGAAAAGTGAGACATAGGAGTATTGGCAGGATTCAGTCAGCGTATACCGGGGGGTTGGGCGTTTGGGCTTTTCAGTTTTCCGGCTGCTGTAATTCGTATGGAGCCCAAGATAATACCCTCTGCCGGCTGATCCTAGGGGCTTTTACTAAGGAAAACAACGTGCCCATAAAATGGTGAATATCAGTATATTATGTTGTAAAGTCTATATGTTGGAAACGGGCAGAAGGGATTGCGGGATATTTTGATAACAAACGGGCCTGGTAAAGCGATAAATGGAACCGGTTCCTACTGAAGTTACCCTGCTATCGGTTGTAGCCGGATAGGGTCCACCATGTACCATGGCATGGCAAACTTCCACTCCGGTGGGGAAACCGTTCATAATTACCCTGCCCACTTTTTGAGTCAGAAGATCTATTAGCTCTCTTGCTGTCGTGTAGTCATTTTCTGCTGCATGAATGGTTCCGGTTAACTGACCGGGCATTACTTCTGCCAGGCGGAACATTTCATCGAAACTATCCGCCAATACGGCTACGGTAGACGGACCAAAAACTTCTTCAAAATATTCCGGATTTTGCATAAGATTTTTGGCACTAACCGTTATGATACTTGGTTTGATATCCGTTTCAGCAGTTATGGTTTGAATCGAAGCACCTCCCATTTTATGCTGTTTCTCCAGTCCCGATTTATATGCGTCCGTTATTCCCTTTGTGAGCAGCGGGTGAATAGGGGTAGCAGACAATCCATCGGCCACATGCTGAATAAATAATTTGCTGTCCTCATTATTGATTAAAATACAAAAGCCGGGATTGGTACAAAATTGTCCCGAGCCCATGGTTACTGATTGACCAAATTGCAGGGCCAGTGATTTGGCACCCAGTGTGACTGCTTCCGGTAAAAAGAAAACTGGATTCACGCTACCCATTTCGGCATAAACAGGAATGGGTTCAGGTCTTCTTGCCGCGAGATCGTATAATGCTTTTCCTCCTTTGAAAGATCCCGTAAAAGCGACTGCTTTTATCAGTGGGTGGGTAGCCAGTGCACCGCCTACTTCATTTGACAATCCGTGTAGCATGGAAAAAGTACCGTCGGGCATTCCTGTTTCCTTAGCAGCTTTTGCAATCGCATTGCCAATCAACTGGCAGGTCGCCGGATGTGCAGGGTGTGCTTTGAATACCACCGGGCAACCCGATGCTAATGCGGATACCGTATCACCACCCGCGACTGAAAATGCCAGGGGAAAATTACTTGCACCAAATACAGCTACAACGCCGATGGGTACCTGCATTTGTATCATTCCGGGACGCGCAACCGGTTTTCTGTCAGGCAACGGTTCATCAATAATTTCTTTATTCCACTTTCCGTCAAGCAAGAGTTGGCCAAACAGTCTTAGCTGACCGGTTGTCCGGCCTCTTTCTCCGGTAAGTCTTGTTAATGGCAGGGCAGTTTCTTCATTGATTATTTTTAGTAAATCATCTCCCAACGCTTCTATATTGCTGGCAATCGTTTCCAAAAACGAACTCCTTTGAGCAGAGCTTGTTTTCCTGTACAATGCGAAGGCACTGTTAGCCAGCACTATGCTCTCATTTATTTCAGTTTTGGTTGCTTCTCTGAACGCAGGCGACAGTGGCTTGCCCGTGTACGGATCAAATCCATGGAATATTTCACCGTTCGATTGCACATTGCGATATCCTATGATTTGTGAAGGTATAATTTCCATCAGGCGACTGTATTTTTAAGTTCCCCGATATGATCTATACGAATGACAATAACATCGCCGCTCTGAAGTGTAAAGTCGTTTGGGGGAACCAGGCAGGTTCCTGTCATTAATAAACAACCGAAAGGGAAGGTGCATTCGCGGAATAAGAATTCTACCAGTTCAACATGTCCCCGTTTCATTTTGCTGATTGAAATTTCTTCAGCATACATGGTTGTACCCCATCTGTTAATCTGCATATTGATTTTCGTTTCGGGAGAAATAGGATCAGCTGATATATACACGCAGGGACCGACAGCTGCAGAGCCATCATAACTTTTTGCCTGTGGCAGGTAGAGCGGGTTTTCACCTTCAATGCTCCTGCTGCTCATGTCATTTCCTATAGTATATCCTATGATATTTCCAGTATTATTGATTACCAATGTGAGTTCCGGCTCAGGCACATTCCAGGTAGAATCTTTCCTGATTCTGACTTTGTCACCCGTTCCGACACAGCGATAAGGTGTTGCCTTAAAAAATAATTCAGGACGCACGGCATCATATACCATGTCGTAAAAACTTCCGCCACCCGCATCTTTCGATTCTTCCATGCGCGCATCCCTGCTTCTCGTATAAGTAACTCCCGCCGCCCAAATTTCCTGACTTTGAATGGGGGCCTGAATGACCAATTCATTCAATATATCTTTATTTCCCAGGGGTTTTTTTTCAGACAGTCCCTCCCATACTGATTTGAACAAATCAGGTTGGTTTATAAATGAGTCCCAGGACACGTATTCAGACAGAAAGATACTTCCTTCGGATTCTATAAATATTCCTGTCGTTGTGTTATATATTTTCATCTTCCCGGGATTTCCGATTTAATTTGACAACGAAAGTATGCAACTTTTAAATTGTCTAAAGAAGATGGATCCGGCCATTTCTTCTTTCATACCGGGATATGCCATCCTTACCGGCGATAATGGCCCCATTCACCAACTGATAAAAAAGAGATATTTCAACAATTCCTGTAATTTTTTTGCACTGAACCTGAAGATTTTCCAGTTCGGGCCATTCATGAAAATGGCAGTCCAACAGGAAATTTCCATTCCTTGTTAGTACAGGTTCATATTCCTGATCTGGTAATAAACGTATGGCAAGTACAGATACAGGATATAATGATGACATGATTCTCTGAACATATGCCATGGCTAACGGAAGAACTTCCAATACCAAAGGGAATGCAGGATCCAGCCTTTGAACAAATTTCGAGTCGTCGCCTATAATGACGAACTTTTTTGCCATGGAAGCCAGTAATTTTTCCATCGTATGAATGCCTGATCCACTCTTCAAAGCATTCAGATTGCCATCGATCTGATCACAGCCGTCAAAATAAATATCGAGTGTATCTATGCCGGAAATATCATTTACCAATACATCTCTTCGCTGAAGAAACTCCAGTGTTTGAAGAGATGAGGTATACAATCTGATCTCTAAACCTGCATTTATTCTTTCTATCAGATATTCTGCCAGCAAACGAACAGTAGATCCGTCACCCAAACCTACTGATGTATTGTCTTCTACAATCGTACTGGCAATCCGGGCCGCTTCTTTTTTAAAGTCCATGATGAAAATAAAATTAGCGTAATCCGGATGATTTCCTGCTACTTCAATTATACATCATTAAAAAAGCCTGTCCGTTCATTCATTACTTACCGGGTTCAAAACACAGAAAAACTTTTCCGTTATGGAATATCCTTGAGCTCATCAGTTTCAATGAAAGCATTTTGTTCATACCATCGAACATGGTCCTTCCATTGCCGAGCGCCACGGGATTTACGATGATCTGGTACTCATCGATTATTTGCTGAGAGGCAAGTTGGGAAATAATACTGCCACTTCCCATAATGACCATTGCGGGTCCCGATTCATTTTTCATTTTTCGAATTGCTGATACGATATCGGTCTTTATCAGTTTTGTATTATTCCACAATGCCTTTTCCATGGTTCTTGAAAACACCACTTTCTGCATATTGTTCATTCCTTTGGCTACAACAGGATCATGCTGTTCCGCCATCGCCGTGGGCCAGTACCCGGCCATCAGATCATAGGTGACTCTGCCAAATAATAACTGACCTTCTCCACTGGCATTTCCTGCCACGAATGCCGCATATTCCGGATCATCATTTCCAGTATGTGCCCATTTGAAATCGCCGTTCTCACCGGTAAAATAACCGTCAATGGATATGTGATTAAATACGATTAATTTTCGCATAATATGTCTTTAATGTTAAAAAATTGAGTTTATAATAAGATAACAAGTGAGAGGGGCGATATAGGACATTTCCGGTTAATCCGTTTGCTGCCTTTCGCATAGCAATTTCTGCCGCTTATGCATTCTGTCAATCGGAAATAATAAATATTCAGAAAATGGGTTACATTCAAACTTAACCACTGCTCATCATGAGAAAATTAACCGGTCTAATTCTTACTACTTATCTGGCTGCCTGTTTTGCAGCTTCTGGTATTGCCCAGATACCTGCGGGCCAGATTCCGCTGAAATCAGATTCCGCCAGTCCCGAAGTTTCAATAACAAAGCACTCGGCAACTATCGGGGGCAAACTCATTCATTATACTGCTACGGCAGGTACCGTTCTTCTAAAAAATGAAAAGGAAGATTCTGTTGCGCTCCTGGGATTTACGGCATATATAAAAGACGGAGAACCGGATCCGGGAAACAGACCCATTACTTTTGCTTACAATGGAGGCCCCGGTTCATCATCTATGTGGCTTCACATGGGTGCGTTGGGCCCCCGTGTGGTTGTTACCAACGATGCGGGCCTCACAGCCCCGGCCCCATATAAAACAGTAGAAAATACAAATTCCATTCTCGATGTAACCGATCTGGTTATGATCGATCCGGTGGGAACGGGTTTAAGTCATCCCATCGGTAAGGCTACCGTAAAGGACTTCTGGGGTGTCGATCAGGATATCAAATCCGTCAGCCAGTTTATTAAGCAATATATAACGGGCAACGACCGGTGGAATTCACCTAAGTATTTACTGGGAGAGAGTTATGGTACCATGCGATCAGCGGGTGTTTCGGATTATCTTTTTGAAAGCATGGGCATTCAGGTAAATGGTGTGATCCTGGTTTCATCCGTACTCGATTTTCATACACTCACCTTCAAGGATGATCTTTCTTTTGAATTGTATTTACCCACTTATGCTGCTGTAGCATGGTATCATAAAAAAATTCCCAATACACCCGACGGGCTTGAATCATTTTTAAAAGAAGTCAGGACTTTTGCTTCCGGTGAGTATGCAGCAGCACTCAGCAAGGGCGATGCGCTCAGTGATGCAGAAAAGGATCAGGTTCTTGTAAAACTCTCGAATTATACAGGCGTCAGTAAGGATTATTGGAGCAAAGGCAATTTACGGCTTCGTGAAGAAGTCTTCACTGATGAACTGCTGCGAAATGAGCACATGACAGTAGGCAGGCTGGACGCACGTTATAAGGGAATCAACCGGGACCTCCTGAGTGAAAATTCACAGGACGATCCGCAGTCCACACAAATCAGTTCGGCTTATATAGCTTCTTTCATGAATTATTTTTATACCGAGCTGAAAGTAAACAAGAGCCTGAATTACAAAATAAACGCCTATAACACCGAAGGATTCAAATGGGATTTCAGCCGGAAGAAAAACGGTGACAATGGTGGTCTGTATCTTCCCAATACAGGTGAAGACCTTGCCAGTCTGATGAGTAAGAATCCAAATGTAAAGATCCTGGTGCTGAATGGTTATTACGATCTGGCCACGCCTTTCTATGCTACGGAATATACTTTCGATCATCTGGCTCTGGAGAAGAAAATAAAAAATAATATCAGTATGAAGTATTTTGAGGCGGGACATATGATGTATGTAAATCCCGCATCACTTATATTGTTCAAGAAAACAGTGGCGGATTTTATACAGGGTACAACCCGGTGATACGGGAATGCCAGCGCGGCAGAATAAGGCGTTTATGGTCCTGAAGGCGATCCCCGGGATGTACCGCAGGCGCCTCCGCATCCCGATAAATCATTTAAATATTAAAGAATGAGGTCATCGGCAAACAGTCTGGAGGAAGTGATAAAATAGTATCTTACCGTACATTATGTTAACCCCACTGGCTGATGCCGATGCCCTGAAGCAAAAGGATAAACTAGGTTTGTGGACGACTACATCGCTCGTTGTAGGAAATATGATCGGCGCCGGTGTATTCCTGATGCCGGCTGCCCTTGCTGCTTATGGCAGTATCAGTTTATTAGGATGGGTATTTTCTTCTCTCGGGGCCTTCTTACTGGCGAAGATTTTCAGTAATTTAAGCAAAATGCTTCCGAAAGCTGATGGCGGTCCTTATGCCTATTCCAGGGAAGGGTTGGGTGACTTTGCAGGTTTCCTGGTCGCCTGGGGATATTGGATTTCTACCTGGTGTACCAATGCGGCCATCGCAGTCTCTTTCGTGAGCGCATTAAGCACTTTCTTTCCGGCGTTGGCAACCAATGCGTTGCTTGCAGTTGCCACCGGGCTGGCTGCGATCTGGTTTCTGACATGGGTAAATACGCGGGGCATTGTGGCAACCGGAAAATTGCAACTGGTCACCACGATACTTAAAATAGTTCCTTTGGTTTTGGTTGCTGTCGGCGGTTTATTTTTTTTTAATGTAAGAAATTTTCTGCCTTTTAATTCAACCGGGGTAAGTAATTATTCAGCTATATTGACATCAGGAGCATACACTTTTTTTGCATTTCTTGGAATAGAATGTGCTACCGTGCCTTCGTGCAGCGTTGCCAATCCGGAAAAGACTATTGCCAGGGCCACCATGCTGGGTATGCTGCTGACAACTTTTATTTATATCATCAGCTGTGTGAGTATTATGGGTATGATTCCCGGAAAAGATCTGCAACACTCATTAACGCCATATGCAGATGCTGCCGTTATCATCTGGGGCAGCAGTGCGCGGTATTGGGTTAGTGCCGGTGTGGCGATTGCCGCTTTTGGTGCATTGAATGGCTGGATTTTGATTCAGGGACAAATGCCCTACGCCATCGCGAAAGACAAATTATTCCCCCGGGTATTTGGTAAACTGAATCAAAAAGGGGTTCCGGCTATGGGTATTGTTATTTCAAGTGTCCTGATTTCACTCCTCATGTCAATGAATTATACGAAAGGCCTGGTTGAGCAGTTTAAGTTTTTGATCATGCTGACTACCTTAACCGTTCTGGTACCCTATCTGTTTTCAACCGCCGCCTATATGATAATACGCATGGAAAAGAGATATTTAAAACCGGGAGGATGGACGGCTTCCATTATACTTGCATCACTGTCTTTTTTGTTCTGCATCTGGGCGGTTGCGGGATCGGGTCAGGAAATTGTTTATTGGGGGTTTCTTTTAATACTCGCGGGCCTTCCTTTTTATGTTATCATTCGATGGAATAAAAAACCCTGATATGAATTATACCTGTCATTCAGAAATCGGGAAAATAAAATCCCTGTTCATAAAAAATGTGCAACAGGCATTTATCAGCGATTCTCATCTTGAACAATACTGGCGATCCCTGAATTATATCGGCAAACCTGATATGGGTGATGCCCGAAAGGAATATAAATTCTTTCAAAGTTTAATAGAAAATCATGGGGTTGAATTACATTTTTTTCCCGAGGACTCATCGGTAAATATGGATTCTATCTATTGCCGCGATGCATCCATTGCAACAAACAAAGGGATGATTATTTGTAATATGGGAAAGACGGGCAGAATCAATGAACCGCTTGCAGAAGAAAATGCATTTGAAAAAAAATCGATCCCTATACTGGGAACCATTATCGCACCGGGAACCGTGGAAGGGGGAGATGTCGCCTGGCTTGATGAGCACACGCTGGCTGTCGGCCATACGTATCGTACGAATGAGGAAGGGATCACTCAATTGAAGTCATTGTTACAGCCATTAGGCGTTGAAGTAATCGTAGTTCACCTGCCACATTATAAAGGAAAGGCCGATGTTTTTCATCTGATGTCTATTTTAAGTCCTGTGGACACTCATCTGGCTGTCGTTTATTCCCCTTTGATGCCCATTGTATTCCGAAACTATCTGCTGGATCGCGGTTATCAGTTGCTCGAAGTGACCGATGAGGAATTTGATTCGATGGGTTGTAATGTATTGACAATGGCACCCAGGGAATGTATAATGGTGAAAGGCAACCCGGTAATAAAAGCTGAATTGGAAAATGCCGGTTGTCTGGTGAGCGTATATCAGGGCGAAGAAATAAGTGTAAAAGGAGGAGGTGGTCCCACCTGTCTGACCAGGCCCATTCACAGGTGGATATAATAAGTTTGTTGATTTCCGTCACGCACTTTCAAATCAAATCCTTTTTGGCAAAATGGTGGCGAGCATCGAAGAGTCTACTGCCTGAGCCCTGGTGTGGCTGTCAATGAATGTTCCATTCAATTTACTGATATGAAAATGCGGGAATGTCAGCGTATCCTGTATCATGAAACCTTCATTACGCAGCGAATCGATTTTTATTTTTGGCGCAAAAACCCGGATATTTCCTTTCAGGGTATACAGTTCAGATTGTTTTATGAGGTAAACCGGTTGTGCCGAATAAAATTCAAATGCAAATTCGGGAATCAAATCCCTGAATGTATATACGGGCCCGGTCAGATTGTTTTCTTTCATGAAAGTAGCCGCCTTCATGCCCGATTGATATTTAAATATTTCAGGATAAAACAAAGTGTTCAGGAAGAGGCTTAAGACCAATACAGCTGAAAAAGATCTTCCGAAAATATTTACCAGTTGATTCCCCGGGAAAAAGCGGTAAATGGAAAATGCCAGCGTCGCGAGTACGGCACCTGTCAGTAACAAATTATGCAATCCGAAAATAATCGCCAGCACGATGGCGAAAGAGAATAATAGACAGTATAAGATATTCTGAACATACAATATTGTTTTATGATAAACCTGTTCATCCAGGTTTGTCAGAAAAGCAGACACCATGATGGATAGAAATGGATACAGGATATTCAGATAATGGGGCAGTTGAAATTGAGATAAGGAAAATATAATAAATCCGGTTACGAAAATAACCGGATTTATATAATCCGTATTTGAATCCGCGGGCCTGCCAAATTTTTTAATCCGCGACACCATCATCAGAATAACAAAAACCGACCATGGAAGGAAACTCCACATCAGCGTATGTGTATAAAACAAAATGTCGCCTTCCCCTTTGATGGGTCCTGTATTTAAAAAACGGCCAAACTGACTGTCCCAAAAGAAAAAACGAATACCGGAGACATGTGTTTGACCAAACAATATTTTTTCGGGATGATGGTCAAACTGGATATACAGGCAAATCAATTCCGGCATTATAAAAAGGATCAGCAGGGTGATTGCCAGCCACCATCGTGGATTCCAGAATTCGCTCCATTTTTTTTTAATTGTCCACTCAGCAATAAATCCGGACGCTACGATAGCTGCGATAAATATCCCTTTTGTCATTACAGCTGCTCCGAGAAATAAGGAGCCCGGTATAATAAATATCGATTTGTTCTCCTTATATGTTCTATAATAAAAATAAGTGGCTGCAACAATGAGCCCGGTCAGGTATGGCTCTGCGCGAACGTCGTTATTGGAAATGATCAGGTGTTCTGCCGCCAGATATACCAACACGGACAATCTCGCTGTTTGTACATTATAAAGTTCTTTTGTCCACGCGAAAATAAAATATGCCCCTGCAAGCCAAAATAAAAACGCGGGCAATTTATAGGCAAAACCATTTATTCCAAATAACCTGAAGCTCAAAGCCGTCATCCAAAAGGGAAAATGTGGTTTGTCAAGCCAGTCCTTTCCCTGGACCTTCAGGTTAATGTAGTCACCTGACAAAACCATGGTTTTGGAAATCGTTGCGTATAGTGCTCCATCCGGTTCCATCACTGGCAGTAATAAACCGCTGCCATTTACAAAAACCCCCAAAAGCAAAAGCCAGTAAAACCATTTGTCCAGCCAAGCTTTCCAGCTGGTATGGAAAATTGCTTTTTCATATGCGCTTCCCATAGAGATATTTAAATACCTAATGCAAACTTAGAGAAGAATTTTTTGAAGCTTTAACCGGGAACAAACCAATCCAGGCCTGGAATAATTTGGCTAGTCCGAGCCCGGTAACTATTCCCAGAACAGCGCCGCCTGCAATATCAAGCGGGAAATGAAGACCGACGTATACCTGGGCAAAAGAGATAAGGAAGGCCCATATCCAGAGCCAGCGCCATTTTTGAGTTGTAAGCAAATAAATCGAATAATACCAGAAACTGGCCAGACCGAAATGGTTCGCGGCATGGGAAGAAGGAAAAGAATATTTTCCTCCGCAACCTATTATGCCGTGTATGATTCCTGCGGTATCTGAATCATAACACGGACGAAGACGCTCAAAAAATGGTTTAAAGAAATGAGCGGTACTATAATCCGTAATGGCAAAACACGCAATTGAAAAACAAATAAATTTCAGTGTCACGACCCTGTCAAACTTCAGAACCCAAAACAATATGAAAATATATAAAGGAATCCATGTAAATGGATTTCGGAGCATCAGCATGATGCCATCCAGCCATGGCGCACTTAATTTGGTTTGGATGATCGTAAATGCAATCTTGTCAACATGTTCAATCCACTCAATAAACGACATTGGAACGGCTTTCAGTAAAAATAATAACCCCGGTTAACCCGAATTTTACCATTCCATTAATTAAATATTAATTTACTATTGATTTACAAAAAAATGACTGACTGATGTTTTTATAAGCCTGTCAACTTCCCAACGGTTCGTTGGGGTTTTCTTGCGGTAGTCAGTCGAGTTAAAGTTTGGCTTTGGAAATAGAGAGCAGGTTGCGGGGTTCTTTTACTGCGATCATTCCTGCAATTGAAGAAAGTAAAAGCGATCCTGCCATGACCAGATAGGAAGTGGCGGAATCGCCGGTTTTTCCGTTTAAATAGCCAACCAGATAAGAGCCTCCAAATGCACCCAGTGCCCCGAAGCTATTGATCAGGGCAATGGCCCCTCCCGCGATATTGGCTGGCAATATTTCCGTAATATGAGCGAAGAATGGACCGTAGGGCACATACATGGTCACGCCTGCCAGGCTTAGCACGGAAAATGACAACCAGAAATGATTTAATCCAACCAGGTACAAACAGCAAAAAGCAATTGCGCCCAGTAGAAAGCATGGCCAGATATACATTTTTCTATTTAACGATCGATCGGAAAAATAAGAAACAATGATCATGGCAATGATGGATATCAGATAAGGAACGGCCGAAAGCCAACCGGTTTTTACAATACCAATGCCGGGTGCCGCATGTAAGATGGAAGGCAGCCAGATCACAAATCCGTAAATGCCAAAACTCCACAATAAATATAAAAGACATAACAGTATAACCAGTTTCGATTTGAATGCAGTGGCATAATTCTTTACCGGTTTGATGATTTGTTGTTCCTTCTGCAACAGATTCGCCAGTGATTTCTTTTCATCCAGGCTTAACCAGGCAGCTTCACCCGGTTTGTCATTCACCAGTTTCCACCAGAAGAAAGCCCATAGGATCGCCGGAATTCCTTCCCAGATAAACATCCATCGCCAGCCGAGCGCCTGAATTAAATATCCGGATATGATAGACATCCAAAGAATGGTTACCGGATTACCAAACATCAATAATGTATTGGCTCTTGATCGTTCCTCCCTTGTAAACCAACGGCTGATTAATACCAGCATTGAAGGAAATACGGCACTTTCAAAAACACCCAGCATAAACCGGATGAAAAGTAAAACTTTTATATTATTGATCAGTCCGGTGGCCATCGCAAACAATCCCCAAAAGATCAGTGACCAGAATATTAATTTCTTTGCACTTTTGTCGGAGGCATAAATGGTTCCGGGGATCTGAAAGAAAAAATATCCTAAAAAAAATAATGATCCCATCAGGGAGGACATGGTGGATGTAATGTGCAGGTCCGCGGCCATTCCCCCGGCTGCACCAAATCCGAAATTGGCGCGGTCAAGATAGGCCAGGCTATACGTAATAAAAACGACCGGTATCAGACGGTACCAACGTGAAACGGCAATCGGTTTTTTACTTTCCATCCGTATTTCCTGCATGAGGTTAATAAAAATAAGAAACAATACTGGTTTAATTTTTTCTTCTGCTTCATAATTGCCATCTTTGCCCGATGCAGATCTGGAAAAATATCATCAGTCGTCCTTCCTGAATTTCCCGCACATTTCTGCAAATCATCCTTTTTCTTTTAAATTCATATTAAATGATGTTGTTGTATGAAAACAATCATAGAACCATTCAGAATAAAATCTGTTGAGCCCATTTATTTCAATACTGTGGAGGAACGAAAACTCATTCTGGAGAATGCTTTCTACAATCCCTTCCTGATCCGTTCGAAAGACGTATTGATCGATTTGCTGACGGACAGTGGAACCAGCGCAATGAGCAGCAGTCAATGGGCGGGAATCATGCATGGTGATGAATCCTATGCAGGCAGTCCGAGTTTCTTTCGTTTTGAAGAAACCATTCAGGAAATCACCGGGATGCCATTGGTGATTCCCACTCACCAGGGAAGGGCTTCCGAAAAAATATTATTCAGCATCCTGGGTGGAAAGGGGAAATATTTTTTGAGTAACACCCTGTTCGATACAACCCGGGCAAATATTGAATTCTCAGGCGCAGAAGGTATCGATCTGATTTGCGAAGAAGGGAAACACCCGGCGATTCCGGCTCCCTTTAAAGGTAATATGGATCTGGTCGCACTTAAACAGATCATTAAAGAAAAGGGTGCAGAAAATATTCCGCTTTGTATAATTACGGTCACCAACAATTCCGGTGGTGGTCAGCCTGTCAGCATGCAAAATATCCGGGCTGTAAGAACGATTTGTTCAGAAAACAATATCCCGGTTTTTATTGATGCCTGCCGTTTTGCTGAAAATTCCTATTTTATCAAATTACGCGAGGAAGGATATAACAACAAACCCGTATTTGAAATTGCCCGGGAACTTTTTTCATACGCCGACGGTTGTACCATGAGTGCGAAGAAAGATGCTTTTGCCAATATCGGTGGTTTTCTCGCTATGCGGAATGAAGAACTTGCGCTGAAATGCAGGAATCTGCTGGTCATAACGGAAGGATTTCCTACTTACGGCGGACTTGCGGGAAGAGATCTGGAAGCCATTGCGATCGGATTAAGAGAAGTAATGGAAGAAAATTATTTGCAATATAGAATACGGAGTATTGAATACCTGGCCAATAAACTGATAGCTG
The DNA here is from genome assembly GCA_013286315.1 of Bacteroidota bacterium. Lineage (GTDB taxonomy): Bacteria > Bacteroidota > Bacteroidia > Chitinophagales > Chitinophagaceae > Puia. The sequence goes on from JABDFX010000022.1 coordinate 15,970, forward strand.
CCGGTGTTCCCATTATGCAGCCGGCTGGTGGTCACGCGGTATATTTGGATGCAAAAAAATTTCTTGCACATATTCCGGTTGCACAATATCCCGGTCAGGCACTGGTTGGCGCTTTGTATCTGCACGGTGGGATCCGCAGCGTAGAAATCGGTTCGCTCATGTTTGGGAAATATGATGACAATAAACAACTCATTCCTGCTCAGCTTGAATTGGTGCGGCTGGCCATTCCCAGAAGAGTATATACACAGAGCCATATTGATTACGTTGCTGAAGTGGTCATTGAGGTCTTTAATGCAAGAGATAAAATAAAGGGGCTGAGCATTGTTGAGGAAGCGGCCGTACTGAGACACTTTACTGCTAAACTTCAACAACTTTAGAAGTATAAGAGTATAAGAGTATAGGAGTATAAGAGTGGAGGCCTTGCCTTAGCCTTAAGCCTTGGCCTTACGCCTTCGCCTGAGCCTTAATGAGATTTCCCAAAACACGAATACTCTTATCAATGGTTTCGTCAAAGCTGATCCCGAAACTGATGCGTATGAAATGAGTGAAACGAGAGTCTGTACTAAAAATTTGTCCGGGTGCTATGCTGATGTTTTTCGTGAGGGCTTCCTGGTAAAGTTTGAATGCATCAATGTTCTTATCCAGTTCGATCCACAATACATATCCACCCCCGGGCCGCGTCATTTTCGTATTGGGCGGGAAATAATCCAAAATAGCCTGCATATACCGCTGGCATTGGGTATACAATGCTCTTCTCAGGTTTCGCATGTGCAGGTCATAACGACCTGTTTCAAAAAAATGAGCAATAGCCGCCTGGGTCGGCGTTGCGGATGTAACCGTATGCATACTCTTTATCTGAATAATCTGATCCTTAAATCTGCCCGGTATACACCATCCAACCCGGTAGCCCGGCGCTAATGTTTTTGATACAGAAGAGCATAACAGGACCCAACCCTTTTTGTCAAAGCTTTTGCAGGTGCGCGGACGACTTTTTCCAAAATATATTTCTCCATAAATATCATCTTCAATCAATGGGATTTTTTTCTTTGTCAACAACCGGACGAGCTGTTCTTTCTTTTCTTCGGGCATACAACTGCCCACCGGGTTACTGAAATTGGTTACAAAAAGGCAGGCTTTGATTGTCACTTTTTCCATGGCCTTCTTTAGATATTCAATGTCCGCACCCTGATCAGGATGAACCGGAATTTCCAAAACATTTAATTCCAGGCTTAGCATTACGTTGAATATTCCAAAATAGGTTGGACTTTCTATGGCAACCGTATCTCCCGGCCGGGTGACTGCCCGCAAACAAAATACAAGCGCCTCCATGCAACCTTGTGTGGTCACTACATCGTTTTCGGTAACACTTCCTCCCCAGCTAAAAGCCTGTTTGGCTATCTGTTTTCGAAGGGAAATATTTCCCTGTATATTTTCATAATTTATATTACCATTGGGACTTTTACGGATTGCTTCTGCCATCGACTTACTCAATTTGGCCAGCGGGATCAGATTGATGGGAGGCGCAGACATCGATAAACGTAATACACCTTCTTCCTGCATATTTTCATGAATCATGGCGATCATCTGCGTTACGTTCACCTGCCTGAGCTTTTTCAGCGGAGGTTTAATTTCCGGGGGCTTCGCAAATCTTGCCGGCAGGATCTTGACATAATATCCTGATTTTGGTTTTGCTTCAATCATACCGAGAGACTCCAGCTCCACATAAGCTTTGAATGCTGTACTCAGACTGATTCCCTGCTCCTGACTTAATGCCCGCACCGAAGGCAGTTTATCTCCTGACTTTAAAAGATTTTGTTTTATCTGATTTTCCAACCGGGTTGCGATCTGTATATATAAGAAATCGCTGATGGCAGGGGTTGTCGTCGGTTCCATATTAACTGTTATGCTCAAAATTAGTAATTCTGCATCTGTTTTGCGGTTGATTTTGTCATTTACTTTGTATAAAAATCCGCATGGAGATCAAAACATTCAGCGAACGGGAAATTCAGAAATTCCGGAGTGAGACGAGGGGAACATCTGAATGCACCCATTTTAATAATGCCGGCGCATCGCTGCCACCGGACGAGGTAGTCGAAACCGTGATTCATTATTTAAATGAAGAAGCCACACTGGGAGGTTATGAAATGGAATATAAGTACAGGGAAAAGCTGGAAAATGTGTACCAGCTGATTGCCCGTTTCATTCATGCGGAAAGAGATGAGGTAGCCATCGTGGAAAATGCAAGTATGGCCTGGGGACTTGCATTCAACGGAATCGAATTTAAAAAGGGAGATGTGATTATTACCTCTGAAATGGAATATATAACTAACCTGTTGGGTTTTCTAAACGCAGAACAGACACATGACATACAAATAAAGGTGATACCAAATGATGTGCACGGGAACTTTTCATTGCAGGCGTTGGAAGACGCCATTACAGCGCAAACCAGGCTGATCGCCATCACGCATATCGCTTCCACTGCGGGAGTAGTAGTACCGGTCGTTGAAATTGGGAAAATCGCACGAAAACATAATATTTTATACCTGGTGGATGCCTGTCAGACGGTTGGCCAGATACCGGTCAATGTAAAAGAAATCGGCTGTGATATATTATCCACGACCGGTCGAAAGTATTTGCGTGCTCCACGAGGTACCGGTTTCTTATATGTCAGAAAAGAGATACAGGATTCATTGAAAATACTTTTTATGGATGGGCATACGGCGCAATTGATAAATGAAAATGCCTTCGAAATAAGAAACGACGCCAGGCGGTTTGAGTTGTTCGAAAAGAACCGTGCGCTTACACTGGGACTTGGGAAAGCCGTTGAATATGCAATGAATATCGGAGTGGGAAGAATCTGGCAGCGGATACAATTCCTGGCGGCCGTCATGCGGCGGCAATTGGGAGGTATAGATGGGATCACCGTTCATGATAACGGGGAACAAAAATCCGGTATTGTTACCTTTACTGTGGATGGGGTAGGCAGCTCTCATGTTAAGTCCGAACTAGGTGAAAAAAAGATCCATGTATCTGTAGGATTGGCCAAATCCACATTGATTTACATGAACAGGAACAGTCTGAGCACGGTTGTAAGGGCCTCGGTTCACTATTATAATACCGAAGAAGAAATAAACAGGATGTGTGAGGCGTTAGAGTCGATAGTAAAATCTGGTTCCCGGCTTCAGTCAGCCGGAAGATGATCTGAACAGCATAGTTGTGTCTGTTTCTCCAGACCGGATTTGAAAACAGATCATGAAAATGCTTATCAGTAAAAAAGCCGTTGTCATCGTTGATTTTGAGATTGACGCCGATGCTGTTTTTTTAGTTATTAAAAACCTTGGAGCCGTTCCTGCGCTAAAACTTAAAATAAGACCCTTAGCAGCCATTCTGGGATTGGAAGGAAAGAAAGACATCACTAAACTCTCTATTTTTAAGGAAATTAGTTACCTGGCACCTTTAAAGGAAATTAAGATATTCATTGACAGTTACGAATCTTTTTTTACCCACCTGAAAGATTTATCTGTCCATTTCAAAATTTCCTACAAAAATGAAAAACGCGGATCCTTTAAAATAAAGATTCATCATGATCTGCGGATTTATGCTGATTTAATATATTTCATCAAAAAATATTGAGTATACAGGCCCGCCGGAAATTACCCGCCACTATCTCCTGCCTAAAGCTCGTGTACCTCCGGCAGTGAATTGCAACAATCATCAACAGAAGTCTATGCGGGCATCACCAGTGTGATTGGGAAGATTATTTTTCGCAGCCAATCGTCTCTTTTACCGAAAACCCATTTGATCATAAAAATGGGGTTTCCAAAAAAGGAAAATGCAGAGTGTGTACAGAGGCTCTGCAAAATATTTTTTAGTGTCCTTAATGATTTTTTTGAACATTAAATGATCTTTTGATGCCCTACCAGATTCTTTCCAACTTCTTATTGGCTTGCTGCTTTGTTGCTGTTTTCCTGCTGTCTTCAGCAGAAAAACAGCAGGCCAACAGCAACCTGGAGAGAAGGATGTACGAACCCGATGTTTGAAAAGGGGTGTTACCGGAAGAAAAAAAATCAAAATAAAAAACACAGAGGCTCTGTACACACTCTGCATTTTTACTTTTTAAAGACCGCATATTTGTGTAATGGGATTTTTCCCCTTAATCAATGCATATTTGTAAGAAAAGGAAATCCCCCGGGAATTAACGATTGTTATTAGAAGATTTCAATAAATTTATCGATACAAAGATTAGATTATGAGAAAACAGGCAGTTTGCAGTATAACGCTGATATTCATTCTTTTAAAACTGAATGCACAAATTGACGCCGGACTCTTCCGGTATCCCGATGTTTCGGAAAGCCAGATTGTATTTTCCTATGCAAACGACCTTTGGCTGGTACCCAGGGAAGGCGGTGAAGCGATTAAGATCAGCTCTCCTCCCGGCGTGGAATCATTTCCAAAGTTCTCACCTGACGGTAAATCCATCGCCTTCACCGGCAACTATGACGGCAACAAGGATGCTTATGCGCTTTCTGTTACAGGCGGCGTGCCCATTCGGCTGACAGAGCATGGATATACTGACCGGGTGGTGGACTGGACGCCGGACGGAAAGAATATTTTATTCGCTTCAAACAGGGAAAGCGGGAAAGCGAGGTTCAACCAATTCTATACAGTTCCTGTTTCCGGAGGCCCTGCCTCTAAATTACCTCTTGCCTATGCGGAATTTGGATCCTATTCTCCCGACGGTAACCAGATGGCCCTGACTTTCCGTACGCAGGCCGGACGGAACTGGAAACGTTACCGGGGCGGATGGAAGGCCGATATTTATATTTTCAACTTTAAAACACTCAGTTCAGAAAATATTTCTGGCTCGGAAACGGCCGGTGATGAGTTTCCGATGTGGACCGGAAACTATATTTATTTCTTATCCGATCGCGGAGCGGACCTCCGGATGAACCTCTGGCGGTATGATATGGGATCTAAATCTTTTGAACAGGTTACCCATTTTACCGATTACGATGTGCACTATCCTTCACTGGGGCCGAAGGATATTGTATTTGAAGCCGCCGGAAAATTATGGCTCTATCAACTGGCTTCGCAGCAACTGAAGGAAGTAAAGGTAACCGTCATTACAGACGAAACCGCCCTCAAACCGAAATGGGTAAGTACTGAGAAAGTGATACAGCAAAGTTTTATCAGTCCGGATGGTAACCGGGTACTCATGGGGGCCCGGGGAGAAATATTTTCCCTGCCTGCAGAAAATGGCTTTGTACAAAATCTGACCCAGACTTCGGGTATCGCTGAACGTTATCCTGCCTGGTCACCCGATGGTAAAAGTATAGCGTATTGGAGCGACCGGTCCGGGGAATATGAATTGTATATCTCATCCGGCAGCATGTTCACTGCCGAAACAAAAAAACTGACTTCCTATGGGCCCGGGTTCAGATACCGGTTATTCTGGTCACCCGACAGTAAAAAAATTGCGTTTATTGACAAGGCCATGCGCATTCAGATATATGATCTGAGCAGCGGCCGAACCATACAGCTCGACAAGGCCCTCCGGTATTCAGAAGGAAATTTAGAAGGCTTTACGGGCAGCTGGTCTTCAGACAGCCGCTGGTTTACATACAGCCGCGATCTTGAAAACTTGCATGGTGCCATTTTCCTTTTTGATTATGCCAACCGTTCGAAACGTCAGATCACAAACGGTTATTACGATTGCAGTAGCCCGGTGTTTGATCCGGAAGGAAAATATATTTATCTGTTGACAAATCAGTCATTCAATCCTTCTTACAGCGATATTGATAATTCATTTATTTATGGGAACGCAGCACAAATTGCAGCCATTACCCTAAAGAAATCAACTTCTTCCTTATTATACCCGAAGAATGATACCGTAGCCATTCAATCTGATAAACAGGAACCCGCAAAAACAAATACGGATAGCAGCAAAAACAAGAAAGGCACGGGGGGATCGGCTTCTACAGCTAAAAAAGAAGAAGCGAAGGCTGTTGATATTGACCCGGATGGTCTGGAATACAGGATGGTCATTCTGCCCATCCCTTCGGGTCATTATATCAGTCTGGATGCGGACAAAGGCAAGATATATTTTTTACAATCTCCGGGTACCGGTTCTGCTGAAACCCAGGCCATCCTTAAATATTACGATGTTGACAAACGGGAAGTGAAAACGATCCTGACTAATGTTGATGACTTCCAGCTTTCCGCCAACAGGTCGAAAATATTGTTGCATCGGGACAATAGCTGGGCCATCGTAAAGGGAGAGGAAAATCAAAAATTTGAAAAACCATTACGCATAGCAGAGATGAAAATGCTGGTCGATCCGGTCAGGGAATGGCAGCAGATTTTCAATGATGCCTGGAGGCTGGAGCGGGATTTTTTTTATGATTCTACCATGCACGGCGTGGATTGGAACCTCGTGAAGGAACGATATTCCAAGATGATGAAAGGGGCTATGACACGCGAAGAGGTTGATTTTATCATTGGAGAAATGATCGGGGAACTGAGTTCCTCGCATACCTATCACGGAGGTGGTGACCTGGAAACGGAAAAACATTCAACCGTTGGATATTTGGGAGTCAACTGGGAAGCTGAGGGCAGTTTTTATAAAGTAAAACAAATTATACGTGGCGCGTCCTGGGATGCTGAGTCCAGATCTTCCCTCGATCAGCCGGGCGTGATGATCAGGGAGGGAGACTATATCCTGGCAGTAAACGGTGTGCCTTTGACAACAGCGCATGAACCCTTCGAGTTATTTCAGGACCTTTCAAATAAGCCCGTAGAACTTACTTACAACACATCTCCTTCCTGGAAAGGCGCAAAAAAAGTGGTGGTTCAAACAATGACTGATGAATACAGGTTGCGTAATCTGGCATGGATCGAAGGAAACCGAAAGCAGGTGGACTCAGCTACAAAAGGTGAAGTGGGTTATATATTCGTACCCAGCACGGGCATCGATGGTCAGAGTGAACTGATCCGTCAATTCAATGCACAATGGGATAAAAAAGCTTTGATTATTGATGAACGTTTTAATGATGGAGGTCAGATTCCGGATCGTTTTATAGAATTATTAAACAGGACACCTTTGGCATTTTGGGCCACAAGAGATGGAGAATTACTGCCATGGCCCCCATTTTCGAATTTTGGTCCGAAAGTGATGCTCATTAACGGATGGAGCGGCTCGGGGGGAGATGCGTTTCCGGATTATTTCCGGAAAAAGGCCCTCGGTCCATTGATCGGTGCCAGAACCTGGGGAGGACTCATCGGTATCAGTGGTGCGCCCGATCTGATTGACGGAGGCGGAATAACCGTTCCAACTTTCAGGATGATTAATCCGGATGGCACATGGTTCAAGGAGGGGCATGGAGTGGATCCGGATATTGAAGTCAGGGAGGACCTGGGCAGTATGGCCCGGGGGATCGACCCTCAACTGGTTCGTGCAATCGCTGAAATAAAGGAGGAAGTACAGAAAAAAGGATTTACTGCACCAAAGACTCCGCCTTATGAGAAACGATAATAAGGCTAAGGCGCAAGGCTAAGGCTAAGGCCAAAGCCAAGGCATCCCGCGTCGAGCCTCCAGCTATAGTAATAAACACATCGATTGATCAATGTTTATCTTTAAGGATGAAATGGTCATCCGTTGATTATGACGTGGTGGTTGTCGGTTCTGGTCCCAACGGATTGTCGGCGGCTATCACTCTGCAAAAAGCCGGTTTGAGAATTTTATTGATCGAAGCCGCCAACACGATCGGAGGTAATATGCGCTCTGCAGAATTAACCCTCCCGGGTTTTATACATGATGTTGGCTCCGCTATTCATCCCCTGGCTGCCGGTTCACCATTTTTTGAAAGTCTCCCGCTGAAAGAGTTCGGGCTTGAATATATTTTCCCGGCATACGCCGCAGCGCACCCTTTCGATGATGGAACAGCCGCAATATTAGAATCCTCCCTGCACAATACGGCTTCGGGACTTGGTACTGACGGCGATTCTTATATTAAATTGTTTTCCAATCCGGTGAATGAGTGGCCAATGATTGTTTCCGATGTTCTGGGCCCTTTGCGGATTCCGCATCATCCGCTGGCTATGGCAAATTTCGGAATGAAGGCATTGCTTCCGGCAGAAATGCTGGTCCGAAAATATTTTAAGGGGGAAAAAGCAAAAGGACTCTTTGCGGGCATGGCAGCACACGGTTTACTTCCCTTTTCGGCAATTGCCAGTTCTGCTGCAGGCGTTTTGTTGATGATCCAGGGCCATCGCAAAGGATGGCCGGTCATCCGGGGCGGAACGCAACAACTGGCAAATGCTCTATCTGCTTATTTTGTTTCGATCGGCGGCCAAATACAAACCAGTTTCCGCGTAGAAAAATTAATGGATCTTCCGAGTGCCCGGGCTGTCGTGCTGGATTTATCTCCTAAACAGGCACTGGAGATCGCCGGGCATGCGTTCTCTTCTTCCTATGCGAATCAGTTAAAGAAATACCGGTACGGAATGGGTGTATACAAAATAGACTGGGCACTCGATGCCCCGATACCATTTACAGCGGTATCCTGCACATCGGCGGGGACGATTCATTTAGGCAATTCATATGCTGAAATCGCATTGAATGAACAACTCACGGCGGATGGAAAACATCCGGAAAAACCCTTTGTGCTTCTCGCCCAGCAAAGCCTTTTCGATCCGGCGCGTACACCTGCGGGAAAACATACGGCCTGGGCCTATTGTCATGTACCTAATGGATCAGTACAGGATATGCGTGGGGCGATAGAAAGACAGGTTGAGCGGTTTGCTCCCGGATTCAGGGAAAGAATATTAGCGGCACATACCATGGACACAAAGGAAATGGAAGCGTACAACCCAAATAATGTGGGTGGAACTATCAATGGGGGCGTGCAGGATATCCGGCAACTTTTTACCAGACCGGCGCTCAGACTTTCGCCCTATCGTACCTCGGCAAAGGGTATTTATCTTTGTTCCGCATCCACGCCACCGGGAGGTGGCGTCCATGGAATGTGCGGTTTCCAGGCAGCAAAACGGGTTTTGAAAGATATTTTTGAGTCGGGAAATTAAAATATAGCGCTTGATATATCATTCCGATAGGCTGGTCATGCGGGACCTGTTTTTAGGTGACCTGAGTGATGTTCATTTCCTTCTTACGCGCCCCGAGACGGACAAGTATAATACGCTTGGAATACCTGAGACGATCCAGCGGACCGAATATTTATTGACCGAATGGATCATTGCACAAAGTGAGCAGCCAAGAATATTATTTGTATTTGCTTTGGAAAACAGAAATAATAGCCACTGGATGGGATTGATCGGATTACAATTAAGAGAATTAAAATTCAGAAGCGCTGAAGTCTGGTTTAAAATTCTTCCTGCAAATTGGGGCGATGGATTTGCGACAGAATCCCTGAACAGAATGTTGACATTTGCGTTCAGAGAATTGAATCTTCACAGAGTAGAAGCAGGTTGTGCGATAGGAAATATTGCTTCGGCCAGGGTTCTTGAAAAAGCCGGAATGGAAAGGGAGGGTATAAAAAGAAAAACCTTACCCATCCGGGGTGAATGGGCAGATGCCTATGGCTACGCGATATTGGAAGAAGATTTTAAAAAATTTAAATGAAATAAAATGGCCGGGTCATTGGGATCGGGGTATTCCGGTACAGCATTGGAAAAAAAACTGGGGATCAAAGAAAACTTCAGAATCCGTTTAATTCATGCACCTGAAAACTATTTTGACTTCTTTGTAGAATGGCCGGAAAATATTGAGATTTCAGACGAGCCGCGGAAGAAAAAAAATCTTATCCATTTCTTTACAAAGGAATTTTCGGAGTACCATCGTTTGCTGCCGTTACTAAAAAAAGAAATAGAACAAAACGGAATGATATGGGTTTCCTGGCCAAAAAAGTCTTCGAAAATATCATCAGATGTATCGGAAGATTTAATCAGGAGTTATGCTTTGGAAACCGGTCTGGTAGATATAAAGGTTTGTTCAGTGAACGAAGAATGGTCGGCGCTCAAACTGGTCATTCCCTTGAAACATCGAAAATAATTCACATGAAAATATGTTTCTGCGTCTTAATGGCAACCTTTCTGCTCTGTTTACATGCGAATGCCCAGCAACCGGATTCGATCAGGATTCCTGCAATACCCCGCGGATTATATTGGGAGAACTCAGCAAAAACCTTCTCAGTGAAAGGGAATGACGTTGTGATCGTCGCCGGAGAAAAAACGGATATGTTCCGGGACCCCAACGTGACGTACAATACCGATAATGCACCGAAACTTTTATTTGAAGGAGATGAAAATTTTGTATTGATCGCATCTATTGAACATGCATTTGCCAGCAAATGGGACGGTGGAGCCCTGGTGGTTAAACAAGATAGCCTGCACTGGATAAAATTTTGTTTTGAAAAAGATTATACAGGGGCGAAAAGAGTGGTGAGCGTGGTTACAAATGATATTTCGGATGATTGCAACTCTGAAGAAATGAAATCAAACAAGGTTTTTTATAAAGTGGCAAAGGCAGGCAATGTTATTACATTGTACTGTTCGGAGAACGGAGCCAGGTGGTTCCTCGTTCGGCATTTGCAGTTCGATGCGCGCAAAGGATTTAAGCTGGGATTTTTGGCGCAATCGCCCACGGGAGACCGGTGCGAAGTAAAATTTTCAAACATCAGTTACAAAAAAGAAAAAATTAAAGATCCGTATGTGGGCGAATAGAATTACGGAGAGATATCCAGTGAAGAGGTTCAATGAATGGCATCCCGGTTTTCTAAAAAAATTATTTATTTATGGATGAGCAAATCATTTCTCCGGAAGAAGTTTTACAGATCATGCTAAAGAGGGACCGGTTTTCGGAATGGCTGGGGCTTCAGGTTACTGAATTCGGGAAGGGATACTGCAAATTGCAATACCGCATAACTGAAGATATGATGAATGGATTCAATAGTATTCATGGCGGAGTTTTATTTGCGGCAGCCGATTCCGCATTCGCTTTCGCATGTAACTCATATGGCCATCTGACCGTGGCGCTGGATGCTTCTGTGCATTTTACTAAACCGGTTACAACGGGCGAACTGTTACAGGTGGAGGCGGTTGAAGTTTTCCTGGGAAACAAAATCGGAATCTACGATGTGCGTACAACGAACGAAAAAAGTGAACTGGTTGCCCTGTTCAAGGGGACGGCTTACCGTACATCAACGGAGATCAGCTGAGAATACTTCTCGTCGATATCAATCAATATTTTGGTATATCTATTCGACTTAGCTATCCATTCTTTATTTTCTGAAGTTTTTGGGGAAAGATTTTGCGATTGAGAACCAATAGCAATAAAGCCGGAAAAAAAGACAACAAAAAACCGGAGTATTTTATTGGACATATATATGATTTTTTTGCGTCGCTAAGATATTTAAATGATTTGACACCGGAGGATACAATCACTCGTATTACTTATCCGGAAGTGGAATGAATAATTGGTAATTTAATGGTCAAATCAGGTATTTGAAGCAGATTCTGAAGGATATATTTAAAATACTCGGCCGGAGAGAGACCCAAAGACTTTGGCAACTCACGGTGGCGGATGTCTTCATCAGTATTTTAGATATTGTGTTTCTGATCGTATTGCTTTATGTGATCAATTTTTATACTCAATCCGCTGTACCGGTATCAATAAAATATTTTTCACCCGCCCTTTTCAATGAACATCCGGTCTTACTCATCATTTTATTTTTACTTCTCTTTTCGATAAAGAACGTCCTGGGGTTTTTCATTTCAAAAGCACAATTTAATTATGTTTACGGAGTTGCTTCGCGGATTTCCAGGGATAATTTATTGCAATATCTGAACGGTCCATATACCGATTATATTCATGTGGATTCTTCTGTGATGAACAGAAGGATCAGCCAGCAGCCCATCGAATTCTGTCATTATGTTTTGAACGGTTTTCAACAGATTTTCAGCCAAACCGTCTTGATCCTGATCACCATCCTCGCGGTCGTGATCATTAATCCTTTATTGTTACCGCTTCTTATTTTGATCCTTGTACCACCTGTTTTCCTGATTTCCATTTTTATAAAAAGAAAGCTCCACGAAGGCCGTATGCAGGGAAAGAGAATGAGCGAGAAATCTTTGCAGCATTTGCAGGAAGCACTGGCCGGGTACGTGGAGAGTAACCTGAATTTGAAGAATAATTTCTTTACGAACCGGTATCACCGTTTCCAGTCTCAACTCAATCATTATCTTTCTGAGCGTCTGACCATACAAAATATGCCTACCCGTTTTATTGAGGTGTTTGCGGTTTTTGGTTTGTTTCTGCTCATCCTGTTCAATTTTCTTACCTCTCATCAACATTCGATCCCTTTAATAGCTCTGGGGGCCCTCATGGTGGCGGCATATAAAATTATTCCCGGTATCGTTAAAATCACCAATTTGGCAGGCCAGGTTAAAACCTATGATTATACTACGAAGGGATTAACGAACGGAGAAGGATCATCAGCGGAAACGGCCAATATTCCTGCCTCCATTTCTTCCGTTGGTTTTGAAAATGTTTATTTCGATTTTGGCAGGAAGAGCCTCCTCAAATCTTTTTCTCTGACCCTGGAGAAAGGAGATATGATTGGGATATCCGGCATATCAGGCAGGGGTAAAACGACATTGGTGAATTTACTATTGGGATTTTTATCAGCGGATAAAGGGGATATATATATAAATGGTCTGATCGCCGATGCAGGAACGAGAAGGAAATTCTGGAAGAGAATTTCATATATCAGGCAGCAACATTTTTTCCTGCATGGCTCGGTAGCGGAAAATATCACGTTCGAAGAATCTGACTATGACAAAAAAAGACTGAATGATATCCTGACCCTGACGGGAATTGATCAAATGACCCATTTGTTTTCCGATGGACTGGATACTGTCATAACTGAAAACGGGAAAAATTTAAGCGGGGGACAAAGGCAGCGTTTTATGTTGGCTCGTGCCTTATATAAAGATTTTGACCTGCTCGTATTAGATGAGCCATTCAGTGAATTGGATAAGGCTGCGGAGATTGAATTGTTGAAGCAACTACGGATGCTTGCAAATATGGGTAAGATCATCCTTTTGATTACGCATAATACGGATGCATTTTCTTTCTGTAATAAGAAAATTCAATTGGATGACACTGAGAAATAAAACACTGATCATTTTGATTCCTGGTTTTCCAGCCAATGTGGAAGACAGTACCTGCCTGCCTTTTCCTCAGGCATTTGTCAAACATCTCAAATTATCTAATCCGGGGCTGAATATTAAAGTCCTGGCTTTCCAATATCCGTTTTTTGAAGCTGTTTATGAATGGCATGGTGTTGAGGTACATGCCTTCAACGGCAGAAACAAAGGTGGATTGCAACGTTTATTTTTATGGAGAACGATATGGCGGCGTCTGAAAAAAATATTCCGGGAGGGACAGGTATTGGGAATTTTGAGTTTCTGGATGGGAGAGACGGCGCTGTTAGCCAAATACGCTTCAAAGAAATACGGCGCACGATCTTTTACCTGGCTAATGGGTCAGGATGCAAAAAAAAATAACCGCTATGTTTTTATCACGCGCCTGAAGAGTGAATCACTGATCGCCCTGTCAGATTTTCTTGCGGATGAATATTACATAAATTACCAAATTAAACCCGCCGTTACCATACCTCCCGGGATTGATGTTGTCTCGTTTCCTGCCCATTCGATGGAGAGAAAAATTGACATTCTGGGTGTTGGTTCCCTCATTCCGCTGAAGCAGTTTGACCAGATTATTATGCTGCTTGCAGAGCTCGCAGAATCTCATCCGGGGATCAGGGCAGTAATTTGTGGTGAGGGACCGGAACGGAGTAAGTTGCAACAACTCATCCATGATTTTCATTTAACCAGCCAGATCGAATTACGCGGGGAACTGGATCATAATAGTATATTAGCTATCATGGGAGAATCCAGCATACTGGTTCATCCCTCCGCCTATGAAGGATTTGGTGTCGTTTTATTAGAGGCGCTATATACAGGTACCCAGGTTATAAGCTATTGTAAACCGATGATTATCCATTTTGACCACCATCATATTGTCAAAACGAAAGAGGAAATGAAGAAAAAACTGATGGAGTTGTTAGAAAATAAACGGCTGAATCATGATTCAGTATTGATTTATCCGATCGAAGAAACCTGCAAAAAAATATTATCCCTTTACAGCTGATTGATTACCTCGCCCAGACTTTCCGCAATACTTTGAAAACTGAGTTTCTCGCGGAAGTATTTTTCAATTCGCAACCTCTCTTTTTCTATCGGCAGCGTGTGTAGATTTTCAAGCAGTTGAGCCAGGGTTTCGACATCTCCCGGCGGGAATAAATATCCATATTTTCCCTTTTCAGTAATTTTTTCGAATGAAGGGATTGCAGTAACCACCGGTATACAACCGCAGGCCATGGCTTCCAGCAATGCATAACCACTGCCCTCTGAAAGGCTACCGGAAATGAAAAAATTGGCTGCACTAAACCAATACGGCAATTCACGATGATCCACTTTCCCAATCAGTTTTACCGCATCTTCCAGTACAATACTTTGAAGAACTTTATTCTTTATTTCCTCCAACAGATCTTCGTTCTGGTATATCATATACAACCTGGCATTCGGATGATAAAGGCCATATTATTTAAAAGCCTTCAGTACGGTGAGCGGATCCTTATTTTTATTCAGCCGCCCTACCCATAAAAAATTATGTGTACCGGACATACCGAGTCTGGCCTGACTTTTCAATTTATCCTTCCTAATAAAGTTGGTCGATGCCTCCAGCACTTCCTTACACTTGTATGGGTTTCGTATGATCTTCTTGTTGATCCACGCGGCTGCATTTCTATAGGAAGTAAAGAGGTAAGCATTTATATTCCTGTCAGCCATTTTTTGCAGAAATCCCTTTATTCCTTCAAACGGTTTTTCCCCGTGATGCTGAACAATGATCCGGCAGTTTTTCCCCATCGTCCATTTTAATGATATTAACTGTAAAGGGAACACGAGTCCCTCTACCAAAACAATGTCGGGATGTTGACTCTTGATATACCGGTGGGTTTTAAATGGGATATGCCAAAACTTATTGCTGCTTCTGAAAAAAGCATAAGCCTTCCCATTGATATACTCGATGCCATTATAATCCAGGTGTTTTACGAAGATAAACTGAATCGATTGCTGTATGAAGTCCGCGAAACCCAGCGAAGGAGCATGTTTTTCCAATACCTGCAGGGGTTTATTGAATTCACTATGATGATGGTAAACAACATCCACAACTTTAATCATAGTGAGATTCATTAATCGTTGCGAAAACTTCTACCGGGAAATGCATATTCGGTTGATACTTTCTGATTTCGCCAATGAGTCCTGGCAAATCACCCTCCACGAATTTTGTATTTCCATTGATGTTTACCTGATTATACCGGAAGAGATTCACGGGGAGGTCCCTGAGCCGGGAAAGTAATGATTTATCAAATAACCTGATTTGCCCTTTATGAACAATCAGCAATATGTCTTCGGGATTTGCACTGAATAACTCACTGGTGCCGCATGATTTGTTTTTCATTTTCAGCACAACGATATCTGCATCTTGTTTAGGTTGTAATTTGCCTTTATTTAAATTCCATAATCTGGCTGGGGTTTCAGTGATCATTCCGAATAATTCATCGTCAGTAACCTGTTGCAATGTGCGCGCAAGCCTTAGATGTTTCCAGATATTCCAGCTGCCCGTTAAAGTGGAATCGGATCCGAATACAATGGTTGTGCTTGTTTTCAGGTCACGAATCCGTGCATGACGATCCAGCAATATTTTATTCGATTCGGGACACCATACCAGGGCTTTGAAATGTTTAGCCTGTTCAGGGTTCATGGACACGCCGTGTACACCTATTAAATTTCTTCTCAGCAGATTATATTTTATCAACTCATCTATTTCATCAGCGGATCGTTTACTGGTGCCTTCTCCTGTATGTATAACACAATCTTTCCGAAGATGCATAGGATTATTCAGTTTCAACTTCCAGTTTTTTTCATATTCAACTGAATGCAAATTTTGCGTTTCCTGTAGTATGTCGATCAATGGGTTTTCGATATCAAGTCTGCTGCCATGATTGACTACTGTTGTGACACCGGCCAGCAGATTTTTATACATTCCCCAGGCCGACCGCAGTTTTTTGGGAATTCTTAATATTTCTCTGATATTTTCTTTGTGGGCTTCATGGATATGTTTTCCCCATTCGACATAGTGATCGTACTTTCTGTTACCCAATACCGAAAAGCAATTAAAATCAAGATGGTCGTGTGAGTTGATGAGTCCTGGAATGGCAATGGCATCAGTGAAACCTATCTGCAGGGGGTCGGAAGAAGGCTGTGCCTGACCGGTTCCAATACCCATGATTTTTTCTCCGTAAATAGCAATATTTACCGGCTGTTCTGAATGGACGATGGATAAATGATTAAGCAGCACGTTGTTTCCTTAAATATAATCCGTAAATGACAGGCAGGCCCTTGAAACGTTCATAGACGGCCAGGGCGTTTTTTGTCTCGTAATATGACTTCACTTCTTCATTCACCGTTTTTTCTTCTTCCCGGATCAGTGTGAATCCGGCATCACAAAAAGTTTTCTTTATTTTTCCGATAGAATGAATATAATTTTTTACTGACAGGCTCCTGCCCCCGTGGCTAAAACTTCGTTTCCCGCCATTTGCTAGTAAGGAGGGATGGAAATCAGTAACTACCAGCTCACCTCCATTTTTCAGAACCCTGAACCATGATGCGATTGCTTCTTCAATGTTTTTAATATGAGCGATGGTGAGGGTTGAAATAATCATATCTATGGAGGAATCCGGTATGGACGTCAACAAATTATCGGTGGTTTTTTGCGTCAGGGCGAACGGGAATTTACACTTTAACAGTTCGAGCATAGAACCCGAAACATCAAAACCAGTTAAATGGGAAGGGTTTTTTGAATAGATTTTTTGCCAATGCCTGCCGGTGCCACAGCCGATGTCCGCTACTTCTTTGTCCCTGAGGTCGATGTTTTCAATGAGATCAGAAAAGATCCTTTCATCCAGATCAAGCATGAGATTGCCAGGCTGTTTATCATAATCCGCCGACCAGATTTCATATGCCTGTTCAGGGGCCAGCTCAGATTTTGAGAGGCCGGTTTTGTACAGAAAGTCTTTGAAGGTTGTGATCATTTTGTTAACAGACGTTTGGATTCCTGTCATTCCTTTCTATGAATACGCGATTTCAGCGGAACAGGTTGTATTTCTGCTATTTAATATCGTTTTTTTGCAACCAGTTTAAGATGGCCGACGTATCCACATGTGGAGGGGGGCACCAGGCCCCGGGAATTTCTATGACTGGTATTTTATTATTCAATCCGCGAAGTGCCAACGCCAAATATCGTGTACCCAATTCCATCCTGAATATAGCCGCTTCCGTAGAAGGCAAATATCACTGGGTAATCATTGACGGAAACCGGGAAATTGATCCGTTGGCGAGGATCATGCAGTGGCTGGAAACGGGCAATTACAAATATGTTGGATTTACGGTCATGCCCGGTCCGCAACTGAAACAGGCGATACCTTTTTCAAAAACAATCAGGGAATATTTCCCCGGGATAACAATGATCTGGGGCGGATATTTTCCGACGAATCAGTATAAGTCCGTTTTGCATTCTGGTTATGTGGATTTCGTGATCAACGGACCCGGCGATCATTGTTTCCCGCAGTTGATCGATGCCCTGGAAAATAATAAACCATATGAGCTGATAAAAAACCTGATTTATAAGTCCGGCGATCAAATTATAAAGACCAGAAAGGAGGATCTGATTGAGCAGGACGAACTGCCGGATCTCCCTTATGATAAACTGGCCGGGTTTTATCCGATGGAAAAATACCTGGGTAAAACCTATCTCGGTAATAAAACACTTGCCTATCATTCGAGTATCGGCTGTCCTTTTACCTGTTCGTTTTGTGCTGTTGTTCCAACGTATGAGGCCCGCTGGAAAGCAAAATCGGCTCAAAAAGTATATCGTGATATTAAATACATTAAAGATAAATGGGGTGCCGATGCGATAGAATTTCACGATAATAATTTCTTCGTCTCAGAGAAACGTACAGTGGAATTTGCAAAACTCATACTGCCGGAAAAAATGAGCTGGTGGGGTATGGCACGTATCGACACGATGCATAAATTCAAAGACGAGTCCCTGGCGCTGATACGGGAGGCAGGTTGCAGAATCATTTTTTTTGGCGCAGAAAGCGGTAACAACGCGATACTGAAGCAAATGGATAAGGGCGGCACGCAAAACGGTGATCAGATTGAAGAATTTGCGGCCCGCATGAAAAAATTTGACATCATCCCGGAATATTCTTTCGTGTTGGGTATGCCGGCACCAACACCTGCGGAAGTTGAAGCGCAGATTGATTTCGAAATCAATTTTATAAAAAAGATAAAACGTATTAATCCCGATACGGAAATTATTCTATATACCTACAGCCCCGTGGCAACCGAAGGTTCCGATCTGTATAATGATGCTCTTTCAAAGGGATTTAGATTTCCGGAAAAACTGGAGGACTGGATCAGTCCAGCCTGGGAAAATTTTGATCTCCGGAAAAATCCGTTGACTCCCTGGCTCACGCCGGGCATGATTGATAAAATCAAAAACTTTGAGACTGTATTAAACGGATATTACCCGACCATAACGGATATACGCTTGAACTCGTTCAAAAGGAAGGCGATGCACCTGCTGGCGGGCATCCGGTATAATATCAACGTACACAAATATCCCTACGAAATAAAATTATTACATCGATTGTGGAAATATCGCCAACCTGAAATTCAGGGATTTTAATAATGGCCATCCAATCACTATATCAAACCTATAACCGGTTTCTTACGCTGCAAACAGATAAGATCAGCAGCCTGCCGATCGTTATCCTGATGCCACATAGTTCCTGTAACTGCCGCTGTGTAATGTGCGATATCTGGAAGGGAAATCATAATCTCAGGCAACTGGATGAATCGGATATCAGGGGCCTGTTGCATACTTTCAGAAAATATCAGACCCGGCAGGTGGTTATGTCGGGTGGCGAAGCCTTACTGAACCCTCATTTTTTCAGATTCTGCGAAATATTAAAAAGCCAGCAGATAAAAATCACCCTTCTTTCTACCGGACTGACCGTTCAGAAAAATGCAGAACTTCTGGTGAAATGGGTGGATGATATCATTGTATCACTGGACGGGAACGAAGTATTGCATGATACAATACGAAATATACCGGGCGCTTTTAAGAAGTTAAAAGCAGGCATTCAATCTATCCGGTCCATCGACCCTCATTTTCCAATTACAGGAAGATCCGTGATTCATCGGCTCAATTTTCGTCATTGGCGGGAAATTATTCGCGCAGCCAGGGAAATCGGTCTGGATTCCATCAGTTTCCTGCCTGCAGACGTCAGTAGCACAGCTTTCAACAGAGAGTTAGTCTGGACTGAGAACCGGCAGCAGGAGATCGTGTTAAAAGAAGCTGAGCTGGAAGAGATGAAAATGATTACAGGCTCGATACTGGAAGAATTTAGTGATGAATTTAAAAGCCGGTATATCGTTGAGTCTCCGCAAAAATTCCAAAAGATCTATTATTACTACGCCGCA
>JABDFX010000023.1 GCA_013286315.1 Bacteroidota bacterium
AGTAAAGCCTCGGTATCTTCCCAGGCATCTATAAAATAAATAGAAGGGGTTTGTTTCATCAGACTTTCGCGGTCAGTTGCCCACCAATTTTCAATGGATAGCCTTACGATATGTTCTTCGCCTCTATCATCTATCGTATACTGCCGCATAGCTCCTTTTACAATGAAAGCCGTGTACTTGCACATGTCGCCTTCCTGTAAAAAATATTGTCTCTTTCTGAATTTTTTTGATTGAAAAGCACTTTTAATCAACTCAATTTCAGCCTCATTGAGTGGTGTGGTTGTATAACTATTTAAGTACTTAATAAGGGCGTCGTGCATTGGTCTAAAGGCTTCAACAAATATAGATTTTTTATGCGGTTGTGACTTTTGTCACCAGATTTCCGTACCAAAAATCATTGGAATGCGCCCTCAGACGGAGAGAACTTTGGTTTAATAACTTTTAAAACGGAAAATTAATGTTAATTAAAAATAATGAACAATGAAAAGCCTGATCAAATTAATGACGGCAATTATGTTTATAGCCGTTGGTAAAGCCCAGTCTGATGACCATTATGTCGGTGCCGATCTGATTGTGTTTAATGCAAAAATTACCACTGGAAGCCTCTCACAACCCGAAGCTTCGGCGTTGGCTGTAAAAAGAGGGAGGATTTATGCTGTGGGCACTGATGCCGAGATACTCAGTCTGAAAGATAACAACACCCGACTGATTGATGCAAGCCGCAGGCGATTGATACCCGGACTGAATGATGCGCATGTCCATGTGCTGAATGAAAGGAGTTATAATTATAATGTAAGGTGGGACGGGGTACCCACGTTGCAGCGGGCATTGGAAATGCTGAGCGAACAAGCGAAACGAACCCCTGAAGGGCAATGGGTAAAAGTGATTGGTGGCTGGTCGCCATACCAGTTTAAAGAAAACCGGTTCCCGACTTTGGAAGAGATCAGGAAGGCGGTCCCGGACAGACCTTTGATAGTACAGTACGCATATAACCGGGCTTACTTAAATGAGTTGGCTATGAAAGCATTTGGTGTGGGAACCGAACGGTTTCCAGAAACGCCGGAAACTGAATTTGAAAAAGACAACGAAGGGCATTACTCCGGTATCATGTACAGCAATACATTCACGTTTGTTGGAATGGAAAACGTAACGCCTCAGGCGTCCTTCGATGAGCAGGTGAATTCACTTATTTATGTTATCAATGACCTGAATCGTTTTGGGATCACTATGGTTGTCGACGGAGGCAGCGTCAGTGGCTACCCTCAGGGACATACTCCATTAGAGATATTGGCCCGGGAAAATCGTCTGAACATACGATTTCCCTTTATCGATCTCCAGTTCGGTGATGTGAGCAGCGCTACTTTGGTAGATGCAGAGATTACCGCTATAACAAAAAAGTTCCCCATAAGCCCGCGGGAAAATATTCATCCAACCATGGCGCATGGTCATGAGTATGAAGGTACCGGTGAATTGCTCAGGATGGCATTGCATGATCATGAAAATTTCGACAGACCGGCTATCATCATCAATAAGGATTCAATGCGTCAATATATCGAAGAGGACATCACCAAACTTGTGAAGAAAAGAATACCCTTTCGTATGCATATCAGTTACAACGAAAATATCACGCCATTTCTGGATGCGTTGGAAAATGTAAATCGAAAGATACCCTTTGACGGACTGCGCTGGAGCATAGAACATGCTGAAACTATAACTCCGGAAAATATAGAAAGGGTAAAAAAGCTCGGTGGCGGAATTGCTCTCGACGATAAAATGGCCTTACATGGCGATGGCTTTATAAAGACTTACGGCCGGGAAAAAGCATTGCAAACACCAGGATTGCGACGGCTAGTCGACAGCGGTATTCCTCTGTGTATGACGACGGACGGGTTCAGAGCCTCCTCATTCAATCCCTGGATAGGCATCAGCTGGATGATTACCGGTAAGTCCGTATCAGGCTCCGAAATACTGGCAAGAGACAACCGTTTGAGCCGGGACGAAGCGCTTAAATTATATACAACCGGACCCGCGTGGTTTGAGCAACAGGAATATGAAAATGGCAGGATCATTCCGGGCTACCTGGCAGATTTTGTATTGCTAAGTAAAGATTACTTTACCATACCTGACGACGAAATAAAAACCATCTCTTCCGTATTAACCATTGTCGATGGCAGAGTAGTTTTTGGCGCCCATGAGTACAACAACCTGGCTCCGAAACTACCTGAGACGCTTCCTGTCTGGTCGTCTATAAAATATTTCGGTGGTTATTATGGTTCGAAATGACAACTAAATCGCAGATAGTTAAATGCTGGATAAGCCATTTTTAAAAGTATTATATATCGGTAAACTTTTTAATTGCATATTATGACAACAAAAATTAAAGGCACACTATTACTTGTTGCAGCTATTGCATTGGCTGCAACAAGTTTCGGGCAAAAGATGTGGACAACAGATAAGAATCATGCACAGCTTCATTTTTCTGCTGTTCATTTTGGTATTGCTCACATAGAAGGGGTATTCAGGGAATTCACAGTAACCATGACATCGGAAAAAGAAGATTTTTCGGATGCACAGATAGAAATGGCTGCCCAGGTAGCTTCTGTAAACACACAGGTGGAAATGCGGGACAACGACCTGAGGAGCAAGAATTGGTTTGATGCCGGACAGTTCCCGGTCATAACCTTCAAAAGCACTTCTTTTAAAAAGGTAGAAGGAAAGAACTACCAGCTTGGGGGAAACATCACTTTGCACGGGGTGACAATACCTGTTGTATTCAATGTTGTATTCAACGGGTGGGCTGTTACGATGACCAAAAAGAAAACAGCCGGATTCACGGTAACCGGGAAGCTGAAAAGAAGTGATTTTAATGTAGGAGGCACCCCCCCTGAAACGGGCGTCAGTGACGAAATAGAGGTATGGGCAAACGTTGAAATTGGTAAAAATTAAACCACTAACTCATGGAGCGTCTGGCTTCAAAATTAGCTCAGACCAGGTCGAAAAATAGAACTTAAATAACATTGATCTCCACTAATTTCTTTTCCCAAACAACAACGACTAAATGGTTGCCTTACCGGCAATATTTATTTTTATTCATTCATTCTTATTGAAAGTAATATTTAATTTTTCCAGTGTGGAATTATTTTCTCAGATTACGTTCAACTAAAAGAAAAAATTCCTTTCATACTGATTTATTGTGCAGGCTTGTATTTTGCTAGTTATAAGGCTTATGGCATAGATATAGTCAGGAATATCATTTATTGAATCAATTCAAGGTTATTAATGAGTAAACAAAGCCGGTTATTATTATTTCTTCTTTTACTGATTCCTTCGTTGTTAATGGCTCAACAAAAAGACACGCTGATTAAAAAACTTGACAGCCTGACCAAGAAAACCGATAGTGTTGGCGCCAAACAAAAAAATGTTATTGCTCCGCAAGCGTATAATGAAATCACTAAAATTACACCAAAGGTGTATGTTACCCTACTGATTAGTGACATAAAGCAACAGTGGACTGCTCCATTCAGGGCTACCGGTAGCGACTGGTTAAAAATAGGAGGTTTTGCGGTCGTGACTACAGCTGTTGCACTGTTTGCAGACAAACCTATAAACAAATTTGCCGTGAAAATCCGAGGTGAAAGCAATACGGCGGTTTCAGTGAGTACCTATGTAACCAATTTCGGAGGCGCATACGAAGCATATACCCTGGCCGGCTTTCTTGCCTATGGCTATATTTTCAAAAAGGAAAAAACAAAAACCACCACATGGCTTGCAACGCAGGCATATCTATCTGCGGCGTTGATAGAGACCTCACTTAAGTATTTGACAGGCCGGCAACGCCCTTCTTATTACGATCCCGTTACCCATCAGAATAACAATATATTTCATGGTCCTTTTTATCAATTTAAAACAGATAAAAACGGAACCAAGCCTCCGACAGATTCCTATACCTCGTTTCCGTCGGGTCATACTACAGTGGCTTTCGCGGCGGCAACCGTTTTTGCCATGGAATATAAGGACACCAAATGGGCACCTATACTTGCGTACTCAGTGTCTTCACTGATTGGTCTGAGCAGAATCATGCAAAATGCGCACTGGGCCTCAGACGTGATTGTGGGAGCAGCTCTTGGCTTCTTATGCGGAAGACAGGTAGTTAATAACTATCACCGGTACGCGAAATTGCAAAATGAAAAAAAGAAAAATTCGCTTAGCTTCAGTTTACATTATATGGATGGCGTAATAATGCCGGGGATCGTTTATACGTTCAGGTAGTTGCCATTTTAATTATAATGCCCCTTCCGCTGTGGGTCCTCCCAATAAAACATCAGAAATATTCTCTGTTCTGAGTGTACAAATCGTTCTGTTGCAAAACTGCGTTGGGAATGGTTATTAAAATACACGTCATGTTCCATTCCGAAACTGAGATCCCTGAACAGATGTACCGTTATCCTGGGTTTTATCATCTGAATTACATTCGTACCGAGTGTCCCAACACGCTTCTCGTCATTGCCGGTATTGTCAAACGCGTGCATCAGATACCAATAATACCAGAAACTGAGGGTCGCGTATTTTCCAACATTGACACCTGTTTCGATTTTACCCTGTAATCCATAAGCAAAACGATAGTCACGGTACTGTGCAGTGTCAGACACAGGGCCGACGCTCGCGCCCCCGAAAGGCGCAACTGCCAGGTGAATATTTGTATATAGATTGGTTTTCTTGCTCAACGGTATTTTCGTAAGCAATCCACCACCAAAAGATGTGGTTGCCAATTCAAATATTTTCGTGTCGAAGTAATCATAATAGTGGAACAGACCGTAAAGCATCTCAATTTTACCCACTGTTGCATTCTTGGCAAATAAATTCCCGTAGCCGGTTACATTATCAACTATTTTTCTTCCCTCGCCAAAATTAAATTCAGTGCGAAACCTGAAAACATCAAAAGGCTTTCTTGGACGCACCTCAAATGGATTACCGTAATCAAGTTGCAGATTCATCATGTACACATTTTGCCCTGAGAAAAGTTTTAAACTCTGGTTATTTACGGAATGAATGCCGGCGTAAAATGTAATATTAAGAGGTTCCGTTTGATAAACTTCTTTATTGGTTCTCCTGAAAGATTTTCCCTGAAAAAGACGGTTTACACCTCTTACCGGATCTACCAGTCCGGCAAAGATTTCCCGAAAGACTCTTTCTGCACCTATTGAACGGTCATCGAGGATATTTGAGCTTAGCCGGTACATGATTTCGCCCAAAGCGATTCCGTCGAAAGTTGTATTTATCAGGTCTTCGCGTTCCGGCTTACCATTTTCGCCAAATATTTTCCACATATAACTTCCGGCAAGCACATAGGGGGCTGACTGCCAGTAGTTATACCCGTTAGAACGCGCCGTATTGAAGTAAAAACAACCTGTCATGGGATGTGAGAGAAAATTGTTGCCAAACCTGTCCTGATCCCATTCCCATCCACTTCCCCATGGAAAGCCGGCCGATGTGGTTCGCTTCCAGGTGCTAAAATCGACTTTTGCAAATTGGAGGTTGAATACGGTTCTATCCACTATGTTCAGGATTGCATTCAACGCAACGACCTGCAGGGCAGGTTTCCACCACGGAAGTTTTTTATTGTATTCAGGATCGTCGTCAAGAAGATCATTGTATCGGTTTTTTTTTGTTGAGTCGATATGATGCGATTTTTTGGGCAAATTCCCTGCAACTGCAGAGTCGGAATAGAGGAGAATCTGACGTTTTCTGATGTCCTTTAATTGTTGTTCAATATTGCCTTTGGACGGAACTATGGTATCCGCATCGGGGTGAATCTGGGCGAAGAGGCGGGTTGAAAAAAAGGTGAGTGCCAGAAAAAAGATGATGGTTGTTGTTTTCATTTAATTCGGGTTCGGTTATAGAAACTTTTTACTATAACAGAATCAAAACGCAGGCCACCACTATAATATAAGGAAAAAGAGAATTATGGGGAGAATCTGTAACTAATGATAGTAAAAAACACGATATTTTAATATGAAGACAGCTTTATTTGTGCCAATTCGTAAGTCTTCAACGTACAAATCTTTAACGAAGACCGATATGCGAATAAAAGGAAAGTACTCCCTCACGTTTCGATGATGGAAAGCCCACGCTAAAAGAGTTAATGCCTGGTGTTACGCTGGAATCTTTTCTTTTAGTTAATGGTGACTCATGACCATTCCTTCCATTGGCGTCGTTACGTGTCAAAAATGTATTCGCCATTAATAAGGTCGACACCACCGATAAAAACCTAGGCCGTGCTGTTTCGGAATATATGGGTCTTCATCTTCATGAATGCTTACTTCGGTAATGATTGGCTGTTTGACCAAACTTCTTTTTAAAGGTTTTATTTAGATGGCTTTCATCTGAAAAGCCAAGCTCAGATGCTATTTCTGAAATTGTTAAATCGCTGTATACAAGACGGGTTTTTATTAATTCGAGTTTATAATTAATGATAAAATCTTTTATATTAATACCTGTCTGTTTTTTGAAATAAAGGCTGATGTAATCCTTGGTTTTGTGAAAATGAGCAGCGATTTTTTCCACCTTAATTAAGTCGTTATAGTAAACATTTTGCTGTAAATAGTTAATAATTTCATGAATCATTTGTTGGGTACGCGCTCTCTTTAATGGATAGACGATTTGGTGGCGAATTGATCTCGTTATTAAATCAAGCAGTAAGAAAACGATATTTTGGACCAAATTATCCTGTTCTTTCAGGGGGTCTTGTTTTTCGGAAATTAAGCGTTCTATTAAAATCCTGGCGAATTCCTTATCCATTTCTCCGGTAATTACATCCCCTTTCAGACGTTCCTGATTGTGGAAAATATATTCCAGCTTTTCAAAAAGGTCAGAACCTGTTGTAAACCGTTGTTCTTTATTACTTCTTTGCAGGAAGAAATTCTTCGTAAAATCGACGATGAAAAAGGCTGTTGCATTGAGTGGCCTGAATGTATGTATATCCTCCGGAGTTAGAAGAAATAAATTCCCTCTTTCATATTTATAATTATTGGAATTAATAAGATGTATTCCGGATCCCTTCAGGACATATATTAATTCAAAATAATGATGGCGGTGCGGTGGAGAGGGATCAAATGTCAGTTCTTTTATAGTCGTTGTAAAATCCTGGTAAATCAGGGAGGCCCGCATATAAGAAATTTACTCTAAAATATCGTTTTTTTACCTGCTCCACCAATATAATCTCCGTTAAGTTTGTACAAATGATTGAAAACAAACTTCTAATAACTATTCGCGACGATAAGTCATAGTATGCTAAACAAGATAATTGAGTTTTCAATTAAGAATAAGCTCATCATTGGACTGTTTATATTATTTCTCGTGAGCTACGGTATTTATGAAGTAACCAGGTTGCCAATTGACGCCGTTCCGGATATTACTAATAACCAGGTACAGGTAATTACTATTTCACCCTCTTTGGGTGCGCCGGACGTAGAGCGACTTATAACCTTTCCAATAGAACAGGTAAATAGTAATATCCCCGGCTTAAAGCAAATCAGGAGCTTTTCAAGGTACGGGTTATCAGTTGTAACGATCGTATTTGATGACGCCGTCGATGTCTATTGGGCAAGACAACAAGTTACCGAACGGTTGCAACAGGTGCAAACCCAATTGCCACTGCAATTTGGTAAACCTGAAATGGCGCCGGTTACTACTGGTTTGGGAGAAATATATCAATATGTGGTTCGGCCCAAAAAAGGATTCGAAGATAAATATGATGCGATGCAACTCCGTACCATCCAGGATT
Organism: Bacteroidota bacterium; assembly: GCA_013286315.1. Classification (GTDB taxonomy): domain Bacteria; phylum Bacteroidota; class Bacteroidia; order Chitinophagales; family Chitinophagaceae; genus Puia. The sequence continues at coordinate 7,784 of JABDFX010000023.1, forward strand.
GGATCGTACGCAGGCAACTTTTGGGAACGCCTGGCGTGGCAGATGTAGCGAGTTATGGCGGCTTATTAAAACAATATGAAATTGCTGTCAACCCCTCCAAATTAAATGCTAACCACCTTTCGATTAACGACGTATTCACGGCGCTGGAAAAAAATAACCAAAATACAGGAGGTGCCTATATTGAAAAAGGACCTACGCTACTTTTCATAAGAACAGAAGGATTGGTGACAAACCAAAAAGATTTGGGCAATATCGTGGTCAGGATGACAGATGGAAATGTCCCTGTCCGCATTCGGGACGTAGCAGATATCGGACTAGGGTATGCTACCCGCTATGGTGCGATGACCTACAATGATCAGGGAGAAGTGGCGGGTGCAGTGGTGATGATGTTAAAAGGAGAAAATTCTTCTGCAGTTATTAAAAGGGTAAAAGAAAAAATTGCACAAATTCAGAAAACATTGCCAGAAGGTGTTATTGTAGAACCTTTTCTTGACAGGACAAAAATGGTTAATAATGCTATTTCTACGGTGAAGAAAAACCTGATAGAGGGCGCATTGATAGTCGTATTCGTACTAATATTGTTTTTAGGCAATCTACGTACAGGGCTACTCGTCGCTTCCGTCATTCCCTTATCAATGCTATTCGCTATTATACTCATGAATACTTTTGGGGTAAGTGGCAACCTGATGAGCCTGGGCGCAATTGATTTTGGATTAATTGTGGATGGGGCAGTTATTATAGTTGAAGCCGTGATACATAAATTATCTGCTTCCGTGAATTCTGAAATCCTGGCAATAATTAGTCAGGGTGAAATGGACAGTGAAGTACAGGAAAGTGCCTCACGAATGATGAACGTGGCCGTATTTGGTCAAATCATTATTCTAATCGTATATCTGCCCATATTCTCTTTGCAGGGTATCGAAGGTAAAATGTTCCGGCCAATGGCTCAAACCGTGACTTTTGCTTTAATCGGCGCCTTTGTTCTTTCTGTCACTTATGTTCCCATGATGGCATCCCTTGTGATCAGTAAAAAGATTTCACCAGGGAAAAATATCAGCGAACAGATCATGGCCTCCCTGTGGAAAATATATCAAGGTTCGCTGCAAACTATATTCCGGTACACAAAAGCAGTTATTGCTTTATCTGTTATCCTGTTTGCAATAAGCATTTTTGTCCTGACAAGATTAGGAGGTGAATTTATACCCAAGCTGGAAGAAGGGGATTTTGCAACGGAAACCCGTGTACTCACCGGGAGTAATCTGCATACTTCTGTCAACACTTTGTTTAAAGCTGCCCATATTTTAAGACAAAACTTTCCGGAAGTTGAAAAGATAGTTGGGAAGAACGGCAGCAGTGAAATCCCTACCGATCCTATGCCTGTTGATGCCAGTGATATGATGATCATTCTGAAAGACAAGAGCCAGTGGACAAGCGCCAAAACTTTTGATGAACTCGCCGATAAAATGAACAGGGCCTTGCAGGACATACCAGGTGTCACTTTCGGGTTTCAATATCCTGTTCAAATGCGCTTCAACGAACTGATCAGCGGGGCAAGACAGGATGTGGTATGCAAAATTTTTGGAGAAGATCTGGATTCACTTGCTATGTATGCAAACATGCTTGGTAGCATTGCCGGAAAAGTGAATGGCGCTTCAGATATTTATATAGAAAAAGTTACAGGCATGCCGCAGATCGTAGTAAGCTATAACCGCGATGCCATTGCGCAATATGGTTTGAATATCGAAGATATAAACTGGTCCGTTAACACGGCATTTGCAGGTCAGCGTGCGGGGCTGGTATTCGAAAACGAGCGAAGATTTGACCTCGTTGTAAGGTTGGAATCTAGCCAGCGAAAAGATGTGAGTGACGTACAAAACCTGCTAATTCCCACACCAAATGGAACGCAGATACCATTATCACAGGTGGCTGATGTGCAGCTTACAGAAGGCCCAAATCAAATACAGCGGGAAGACGCTAAAAGAAGAATTATTGTAGGATTTAATATTCGTGGGAGGGATGTAAAAAGTGTAGTAAACGAATTACAGGCAAAAATACAAACACAATTAAAATTTGCGCCAGGGTATTTTATTGCTTACGGAGGCGCATTTGAAAACCTTGAAGCCGCACAAAAAAGATTAAACATAGCCGTTCCGGTTTCTCTTCTGTTAATTTTTTTAATGCTGTATTTTGCTTTTAAGAGTGTAAAACAAGGCTTACTTATTTACTCTGCAATACCGCTTTCAGCTATTGGTGGTATTATGGCATTGGCCATCCGTGGGATGCCCTTCAGCATTTCAGCAGGAGTGGGCTTTATTGCTTTATTTGGCGTGGCTGTATTAAACGGTATTGTACTGCTTTCTGAATTTAACAGGTTGAGAGGGGATGGGATGGAGGATGCAAAACAGGCTGCATTGGAAGGAACAAAAAACCGTTTACGACCTGTACTTATGACCGCATCAGTTGCATCGCTTGGCTTTATCCCCATGGCGCTCAGTAATGGAGCAGGCGCAGAAGTTCAAAGGCCACTGGCAACCGTTGTGATTGGGGGATTGGTGACAGCCACCTTCCTCACATTATTTGTATTGCCCATGTTATATGTGTTGTTCCAAAAAAAGAATAAGCCCATGCCTGCAACTATTTCAAAAAACATTTCCATCATTTTAATATGCGTTATTGGATGTGCAGATTCAATTAAGGCACAAAGACCAATTCAGATGCAGACTGCAATAGATACCGCAATGAAAAATAATTTGTCACTTAGGTCTTTCGGATTAAGTGTGCAACATAATCAGCAATTGGTTAGAAGCAGTACTGACATACCGAAAACCAATATAACGGCTGACTATGGGCAAATAAATAGTATCAACAATGACACCCGCTTTGGCATTTCCCAAACTATAAACTTTCCAACTGTTTATAGGAGGCAACGCTCGGTTTTTGAAGCTCAGGTTAATAAAAGTCAAAGTGAATTGGCGTTAAAACAGGTAGATATTAAAGGCAGAGTAAAACAGCTATTTTTTGAAATACTTGTGTTAAAGGAAAAAGAAAAATTATTGTCGTATGCGGATAGCGTATATGCTGAGTTTGTTCAAAAAGCATCCTTACGATTTCAAAGTGGAGAAGCCAATGTACTGGAAAAAACTTCTGCAGAGACGCAACGAAAACAAATCGGAATGCAATTGCAAATATTGCAAACGGACTTAAACATTGCGATACGTGATTTCAATATTTTGCTCAATGCAAGTCAAATATACGTTCCCTATTCGCAGGAAATAAAGCTCCCCATATTGTCATTGCCCGAATCATCATTGGTTGATAAATCAGCTCTTTTACAAGTCCATCAGCAGGATATTGACCTTGTGCAGAAAAATTGGCAATACCAAAAATCAAGGTTATTGCCGGATTTAATGCTCGCCTACAGCAATCAAAGTATTATCGGCTTTCAAAATGTGGATGGGATTGAAAAATATTTTAATGGAAGCAGTAGATTTAATAGTGTACAGGCTGGTGTGAGCGTGCCAATATTTGCCGGTGCACAAAACAGCCGGATAAAAGCTGCGAGAACAGCCTGGATACAGTCGCAGATTAATTATGACCTTGCGCGCCAGCAATTAACTTCTGAATATCGAAATGCCTTTCAGCAATACAATGCGCAATTACAAAACGTCCAGGTTTACGAAGGCAGCCTGCTTTCAAATTCCGAAACGATCATAAATACTGCCAATTTACAATTTCTGAGTGGGGAAATTAATTATCTCGAATGGACAATACTTATCAACCAGGCCATTGCTATTAAGGCAAATTATTTTGATGCCATCCAGACGATGAATAAAACATATATCCAGCTCGAAATTTTAACCGGCACTAATTAAATGGATACGGAAATGAAAAACATCATTATGTTATTGCCCATATTATTAGCTTACTCTTGCTCATCTCATAACACGGATAATAAAACCAGTGATAAAAAAGGACAAAATCAAACAATTGTTGCACTTACGGCAGCGCAAGCTAAAAATGCAAATATTATAGTAGGAAGAGCGGAAATGAAAACCATTTCGTCAATACTGAATGTGACCGGAAAAATAGATGCACCACCTCAAAACATCGTTTCTGTAAGTTTTCCATTAGGCGGATATTTAAAAACAACACAACTACTTCTGGGCATGCCAGTTAGTAAAGGAGAGATTATTGGCGTATTGGAAGATCCGCAATATATCCAATTACAACAGGATTATTTGTCCGCGAAGATAAGATCCGGGTTATTGCAGAGTGAATATGAAAGGCAGAAAGGATTAAATATCGCAAAAGCTGTTAGTGATAAAGTATTTCAGCAAACACAAAGCGATTTCATGAATCAGAAGGTGTTGGTAAAGGCATTAAGTCAAAAATTATCTTTAATTGGCCTCAATCCCGAAAAAATAGATGAGGATAATATTTCGAGGAGCGTAAACATTTATTCCCCGATCAATGGTTTTGTTTCTAAAATAAATGTCAATATCGGGAAATATGTCAGCCCGACAGACGTATTGTTTGAATTGATTAACCCGGACGATATCCATTTGGCACTTTTGGTATTTCAGAAAGACATTCCTCTTCTTAGCATTGGTCAAAGTGTAATCACATACACCCCAAACAATCCTGATAAAAAGTATATGGCTAAAATTATTTTATTCAGCCGGGATGTATCAGAAAACGGGAGCGTAGAAGTACATTGCCATTTCGAACATCATGATAAGACTCTTGTGCCAGGGATGTTTATGAATGCGGAGATAGAAACCCGGATTCAGAATGCAGTTACCGTGCCCGAAGATGCTATAGTGCTGTACGAAAAAAAACAATATGTTTTCCTGTCAAAAGGAGATAACCAATATGAAATCGATGAAATAAAAAACCGGAGCTGTATACAATGGATTTGTAGTAATAGATTCTGAAAAAAGTGATCGATTGTTAAAGCAGGATATCGTAATAAAAAATGCTTATACACTGTTGATGAAAATAAAAAATACAGGTGAGGAGGATGAATAGAAATGAAATACTTTGCTACAAACTGGACAAAATAATTAATATAAATCCAAGTAGGGTAAGTACGGTTCTTGCAATGTGAAAGTGCCGCCATTTATCCATGACATACTCCCACTTATTGGGCATGCGTTCCTTAGACCATCTCATTATTTGTTTATTTAGCGCCTGCATACCCTTTCGGGTGATGATCTCTGCGCCAAATAATAAAATGGCCGAGATGATAAGATAAATAGAAACAATATTACTCTGCAATAAGGCAGAACCCAAGGTCATTAATATAGTAGCGACGCCAAGAAATGGTAGCCTTTTTTGATATGTCTTTATAAATACCTGATGAGTCTCCAAATATATATCATAGGAAGGGTTTTGGCGATAGGACCCTATCCAGATGATTATCATCATTCCGGATAATACTCCTGACAATAAGACATCAAAAAAACGAATGACGAATAATATCATCATTAGGCATTTTGTTTTATCGATTATAAGTTTGAATCATAGGAAAAAAGCGGGCCCCATACAGCAGCCCGCTTAATAATTAAGAATAAAACCCAGATCGGGGTAATTAATTCTTTAAATCAAAATCCAGCGGGAAATCTATTTTAAAGGCGATGTTTCTGCCCATATTATAAATTCCAAGATGGCCATTTGGTGACGAAGTATACTGTTCAAAATATTTCAACCTGCTCAAATGATCCTGGTATGCAACATCAAATAAATTATTCCCCATTATATAAATGTTGAAGATCGTTTTACCTTTACTATTTGTAATTCCACCACCGATTCCTGCATTGAATAATGTATAGCCGGGAGTTGGTGTTTCGGTATTGTCAGTAAGGTAAACCCTGTTTTGCGCTGCATAGTATGCCAACTGTACTTTTACAAAGCCGTTGACAATATGACCAGACCTGCTCTCAAAATTATATCTCAGTTCAGATAAGCCGTGAAGAGGTGGAATAAATGGCAAATATTTATTACTGTCTGATTGCAATTTAGGATCGACTCCCTTGTTTAGTGCATATACCGCTGACAAGCTGTTTTCAAAATGGAGGCCTTTCACTATGTGAATATCAACAGTTAATTCTCCACCATATAACAGTGCCTTCCCTTGCTGAAATTTGAATGTTTGAGTACCCGGTACAATAACAGAATCTGCCCCGGATGCAGTTACGACTTTTTGATTAAATATGTAATTTGAAATACTATTGTTAAACAAACTCAGAGCTACTAAAAGATTATTTGAAGAATATTCTGCTCCAATATCTTCCTGGATATTAAATTCAGGTTTAAACGCATCATTTCCAATTTGATAGCTATTTGTTCCCGGATGCACGCCGTTGGATGATATTTCCGCAATATTCGGCGCCCTGAATCCACGGGATAAATTTGCTTTTACAGAGAATTTTTCCGTGAAATTATAAGTAGCTCCTATACTTCCGGAAATGCCGGAAAAAATATGGTTGTAATTAGAAAATGGTTTACTGGCACCAACCGTATCTGCGCCATATACAGGCATGTCAAATCCGGTGACGGGATTTGGACTTGTATATAGTTCGTCATTCTTGAAAGATCTGTTGTCGTACCTTAAACCACCCGATATATCCAATTTTTCAAAAGTCTTTTTGATCATCGCAAAAGGACCGATATCGAATTGATGGTAAGAGGGAATTACAAAATCCGTTCCATTCGTTACCGTATTTCCCTGGTACATCCCGTTAACTCCTGCGGTTAGATTCCAACCATCGAATTCGGGGAAGTAGTATTTCAAATCATAGGAATAGGTGTTGAGCTGCAGAAATAATCCGGGTGTGCCTGGAGCTTCAGGATGACTAAACTCGCGGCGCACACTTCTCTGGTATCCAAGGTTAACCGCTAACCTGCCGTTGCCAATGATAAAGTTGTTATTGGTATATACCCTGTAATGCTGTATATGCTGATGTAAAACGCCGATTGTATAAGTGTTCAATTCCTGATTTGTTACAATTGGCCTCACAGTATCAGCCTCCGTGATTTGCTTGGTAAATTGCCTGGTCGCTGAGTCCCGGCTTCCATCAGGTATTTCCTGAAGATCATCAAAAAGAGAAAAGCTCAGGTGAGAGTATCCCCATGAACGGTGAATGCCCACTGAGAAACCCGCATCAGATTCATTAAAAGCTGTGTTATAAACGCGTCCGTCAATCGGATCCTGGTAATTTTTGGCTTGTTTATGAGATAGTCTTCCCATCCATTCAAAACCGTTTTTCGTAGATCCGAGCATAACAGATCCGCCGAATAAACCATTGTTTGTTTGATACTCTCCCAATATATCACCTATTAATTTTCCCTCCGGTGCAGGTTGGGTAGGTATCAGGTTTACTACACCCGCCAGGGCATCGGAGCCATATGTCAGACTTGCCGGCCCTTTAATTATTTCTATTTTTTCTACGCCGTATTGATCTACTTCTATCCCGTGTTCATCACCCCATTGTTGCCCTTCCTGTCTCAATCCATCAAATAAGGTCAGTACCCGGTTATAACCTAAGCCCCTGATAAATGGTTTAGACACATTGGGACCCGTCGTTAACGCACTGACACCGGGAACTTTCGCAATTGCATCTATAATATTTGTGCTAAGGTTAGTAACAATGTAATCGTGATTGACCGCAACAATGGGAACGGGACTTCTTTTTATCTGAGTTGCTTTTGACAATCCTGTCACTACAACAGGGCTTTCTTCCGTGGCAAATTCTGCTAATTCGAAGTTTTCTACTGTACTCCCGCTGATGATCACATTTTTTATTATTGTTTTAAATCCGACGTAATGGACCTCAATCAGATAGGTTCCAAATGGTAAGGAATTGAAATGATACTGACCGCCTGCATCCGCAATCACGCCCAGTTTCAGATCAGGAATATAAATAGTGGCTCCGGGTAAAACATTTCCCTTCCCCTTTTCAATTACTTTCCCGGATAATGTTCCGGCAGCTATGAATATTTTTTTTTGTTTGACAGAATTGGTGCTTTGAGAAAATAAAGCATTGTTTATTGCAAGGCATAACGTAAAAAGCAACAAAGCTTTAGTTGGAGATGTTTTCACAACAATAATTTTAAGATAATTATTAATTATTTGATACCGACGGCTGAATTGGTCCATCCAGGAAACGGAGAGGAATTAGTAATTAAATCTACCAGCAAAAAATACAGGAATTAGAAATTCCATGACAATAATTCTGTCGCGCTAACAAATTGAATTACTAATACTAAGAGAGAGCAGGTGGCCCGCGAAGGCAGGAAATAATATTCTTTCTGCAAGTGAAATTGTATGTAAGCTTATTCCTGTATGAAGCAAAAACAAGAGGAATATGAAGGTTGACATTAATATTATTGGACAAAAAAGGAGCTTCTACAACCAAATTCTCAATATCACAATGAAATCCTGAGGAGGTTAACTGTGCTTTTGTGCTATTTGAAATGGGAGAATCCTTGTGATTGGCTAATAACCGATGCAATAGGAATTTAGGGGTAATGCTGAAGCAAAACATCACCAACATGACGCCAGCTAAAAAAGCTCGTATAATTCCTTTTCTAAGCAACTGTAAATTTAACGTGCTTGCGCAATGTAACATTAATTATATACATATCCAATTCCTCAAAAATCGCTCACGATCTCGAGTATTCAGCGATCATAAAATCAAGAGTGATCTCCAGGCCGTCATAGTTGATGAAATGCAGTTCTCCTTCGATCTGTTCGGGAAAAAGACGGATCAGCTGGAGACCCAGGGAGTGGGGGTTTTCAGCATGTATATCTATACCTGGAGGCAGTCCTTTTCCATTGCCTGGAAGATTACATCATGTATGAATCATTAATCCAGGATGAAAAACTAGATCCGATGATTAAGAAGATTAAAATAATCGCTTTGCTAACGGGTACAACTGAAGATCATTTTAAAGATTGGTCATTAGAGGAAGTAGTTATGTTTTATAACTCATTTGAATTTCTAAATGAAGTACCTGAAGGAGATATTCAGCCATATTATACCATCAGAGGTAAAGAATACAAGCTAACGGATAGCCTTAAACGATTGAGAGGTGATCAATTCATTGATTTAAACAGTTTAATCAAAGATCCTAAGATGATTACCGACCAGTTACATATGATTTGCGCGGTTTTGCTCATCCTGTAGTGCCTATTACGTTAAATCATCCGATGGGAAAAACATTAGTTTAGCCCAATTAAAATGGTTTCACAAGATGTTAACTAAAAAGTATAATAAGGATCTTCCAACCACGATAAAATAAACAAAAACACTAAATTCCAAAGAATCCTCCCTCAGTCTCCTTTATTAAAATCAAATCATTTAAAGGAATCCATAGTTCCCCTTCAGACCAAGTACACAAACCTAATTCATAATGCTCATTAATTTCAGATAAGGTAACTCCTAAACCGTTATAGATATCTGTTCTAGTTTTGCTTCTCACATCGTCTCCCAGATTTAATCTTACTGTATTCATTTTTTACGGTTTTTATAAATTAATAGTAATAAACTGAAGTTATCAGTCTCCATCTATAATACCTGATCACTAAGGTTTCTTGCGAAAAGTTTTGCACATTTAGGCGGTAATGATCACTGTTGGTATAACAGTTTCACCCCGGAGGTGACAATATGATCTGGGTAACGACAGGAATTCTGTAATAGTATAGGGTAATAGGTTAATATTAATCCAAAGTATATTGTCGAAAGTAGTTGTAGGTAATAAGATTACAAATAATCTAAGGTAAACGGTTAACAGTTATAGTAGGTAATAGGTGCAGCGTTCAAATATGAAAAATGTTGCGACAATGATGTAAAAATCATCAATTCGTAGACCTCAAAATCCCCACCTTGTTCCAGGTCTACGAATAGGTCAGTTACGTATAGAATTCTATGTTATCTTTTAAATACAAAAGCCCTGAAAATGTTACGTTTCAAGGCTTATGTTATCTATTCGTGATCCCGCTGTGAGTCAAACCTTAGTAGATAATAGATTGGTCTTAAACAGATTAAATATGCAAATTTTCATTCCCCCCTCTTTTCCCCCCTCCTCATATTTAGTCTTGTATTTCGAAGAACTTTTGTCCTTACGAAGTTACGATTTTAATACAATTTGTGCTGAATAAAATGGGTAAATAGTTAATTATTTTATTCATGTTTATTGAGATAAACCCTCGTCCGTTGTGGGTTTCAGCAGAAAATACAATTCAAATTCTTCTTGGATTTCTATCCTTGCCGAATTTTAAAGACCTTTGGAATAGCAAAAAGGGGTTTGGAAAAGAAAATTGGGTAACTCGTAGTCCAATGGCAACTAAAAAGCGAAGTATGAATTGGATGTCCATTATTGGATTGTGCCTGCTAATCGCCGGCACAGTTTTCACTTACCTGGGTTCAGTTGCAAGTGACCGAAATATCAATTCGCTGCAAACTGAAGTCAGAAATGTGAAAGACTACAGTTATTATGCGACTTTGGATATGTATGGCAGGCCATTTACGGCAAACAATGGACTAACCTTTAGCAATTCTCTTTCGGCCAAGATGGAGCACCTATTAGTCGTGAAAGACGGTAAAATATATCCGAGGGGTGATCCAGGTCTTATTCCTAATATTGATTCAGTAATTGCAGAATATCCGTACTTCCCATTTGGATATTGGGTGAAGTACAATTACCTAAAGGCACAAGGCGATCCCGGTTGGCAGGTGATTGCAAAAAAAGCCGTTGAAATATTTGAAAATACCACTTCAATAAAGGGGCACAATCCATCTCATGACGAAGCATTGAATATGACTAGGCGAGATCTGGAAATTCATTGAGGGGACTCTTGAGATGTATAACAAAACCCTATCTATCACGATGGCGGATCCTTTAAGTTAGAATATTTGCATGGGAATCAACTCAAATTTCTCCTTCCCTAATGTCATTTCGAAAACCCGTACCTGGGGATATTTTTCCTTAATAATGTCCAATATTGCAAATTTTTCAGTTTGTGGCATATCGAATCCTAAATGAACAGTCTTAAATGCCACTGGATCCACAATTGCCTTTGCGTTTCTGGATAATACTGTAGTAAAGCGATACTCGTCTTCATATTTCCAAAAGCACGCCTTTGTATATACCAATTTATGCATTAATTCGTGATTCATTTCTAGGACACTTATTACAGGAATTTCATCCGAATAGTGAACTTTTGCAAATTTGCCGAAATTCTGCTTAACTAATTTTTCGGTATCAAATCCTATTACAAACCCCTTGTGACGGTCGGCATAATGGGACCACATTAAAAAATTTGCAGGATGAGGGGTCAGGCTGAGGACCCCATATATAGAACTTAGATCATTCCTTTTAAATCCATAATTATCATGAAAATAGCCTTCCGGATCTTGCATAATATATAATAATTGTTTGGTGACCTCTTCCTGGAGCGCAAACGGGTCATTTTTTATATGCTGAAATTTATAAGGGGCTAATTGTTCTAATTTATTTTTGATCTTAATAGGATCTGAATCATCCTGATCATGTCTAAGTGGTAGTCCGCAATCATATGGATCGTTAAACTTTTTGGGATCCGGGAAAAATATTTCTAAATCCGTTAGGAGTCTTCTATGGTTGGGGTTAGTCCAGACCCTATATTTATATAAGCTTAAAGGCATTGTTGCAAAAAAATCTGCTTCAGTAGACGGAAAGTAGGTTACCATATAGCAATATTTATTTTAAGCCGTCACTTTAAGTCAAAAATCCTCGATAATGAGTTTGTGCCATTTATTTACTGACGGGCTTATCTTTACGCGCTGAATGTATAATTTCAATTCCCTTTCATTGATCTTTCCTTCGCTGTCTTTTAAATTGTCATTCGGCACGTTTTGTAAAATAGATATAGCCGTTTCTCGCGGGATGCCAATTTCAATTAATGCCCGCAAACGCACATCAAGTCCACCTACCTCGATAAAGGATAAAATCGAAGCCGCCTTCCCTTCAGTTAGTATATCGCTAATTTGAAAAAGTGGTTTGAGTAATTTTGGTATACCAAATACCACTTTTGTTTGTATGTCATTTATTCTGTCCTCAATATCATCACTCGTCTCGATGGGAAAACCCGGAGGATTTATTACGCTCATAAGGGGTACGCCGCGGCCATAATTTTCGGCGAAAATGGCTAGTGAAAGAACCTTGCCGACACTGTGGTCAGTAATCTCTAAATTTGGTAAATATCTGTTATAATACAAAGGCGAAAACGCTGCCATTCTAATAATGCAATCTCTTAACGTATCAGTTATATTTATTATGCTATTTGGAATTAACCCCCATTCTCTATTTAGGAAACTAACATATAATTTATTTAAAATAAGGGGGTCCCAATAAAAATTATTCCGACATATAATTTTTGGAACTGCTAGGGTAGATAATTGTGATAGTGTTTCATTCAAAATTTTATCGGATATTGGAATTCCAACCTCTGCAAGACGACCTTGAGCATGAATCCCATAGCGAACGCACATATTTCGAATGTAAGTGACAAGATCATTGTGTTCCTGATCAGTCATTTCAATATTCTTACTTAAACAATTTTGAATACCTGATTTTTCCTCTTTAAATCTTTTAGCGTATCCCACAAACAATTCTTTTTGCTGTGACATATCCAATTTGATGCCTGCCTTTTCGCAGGATTTCTCATTAATAATCAAAGCCCTGCCAACAAAATCTTGCATTAATCTGCCAGCTCGACCTTTTAAATTCGAAAATTCGTATCCGGTTAAATTTTCACTACTGCCTACTTTAGGGGTTTTAATTATAATATTTTTTGCAGGAAGATTAACACCTTGCATTAAAGTTGTAGTCGCTACAATCGTACTCAAATGTCTGTATGCAAAAAGTTTTTCAACAAGACATCGAATATGAGGGGGCATTTTACTGTGATGGTATGCTACACCCTTTTTTAGAGTTTGTAGAAGCGCATATTTAGGGTGTACCGTCGATTCAACAAAATCAGTGAAGCTATCAGTTTCGTCTGATAAATAGTTGTTGTCAAGCCTTTCAGCTATTCCAAGAGCAATATTTTTTGCCGGTTTTGTTTTGTCTGCAAAAATGATATTGCCATCTCTTTTGCTTCGATTTATTACTGATGCCACCAGATCATATTCATCATCATCAAATTTTTGCCGTTTCAATATTTTTTCCTTTATGTGAAACTTATCATCGATTTCGATTGACTGGAATATGTTCTCTGATATATATTGGACGAAATCAACCCCCTTTCCCCTTGGCGTTTTAAAAGTGTATGTAACATTTAGAACTGAGGGCAGATCCTCAGTAACGCTTTTGGCATCGTCGCCAAACCACTCTTTAATTATTGATTCCAGTTTATCTAGTCGAGGTCCGCTCAATATAATTTTTTGTGGAGCAATATCATTCTTGAAAATTTGTATTACGTCAAAGAGTATCTTTGAACGCTCTTCATCTTCTAAGGGAACCTTTTCGATATTTTGTATTTCGTCAACAATTAGCATAAGTACGTCTGAAAAATTGGCCTCAGGATGATTTAGTGCAGAGAAGGCTCTTTCCTGAGTAAGTACATATACAATTTTTGGAGCCTTGAATAAAGAAATATCATTTACGGTTTGGGCAACCTCAATATTTGTCAGTTTCAAGTCTCTTATTTTCCTTTTAAAATCATTGGAAACTTGGGTGATTAAGCTATTTGTTGGAACAATAAAAAATATTTTTCCGTCCTGGTTCAATAATACTTGTATGGCTTTGTTAACCAATACAAAGGATTTACCTGCGGAAGTAGGGGCTGAGACGCCTAATCTGGAATACTTGTCGATTCCATCCCACATTCTTTTCTGGAAATCTGACAGTATAATTTTTTGATTGGAAATGGTTACCTCATGCCCCGCCAAATCGACGGTTGAACACAATTCTTCGATTAAACTGCCTAAAGAATTAAATAATCCAAATTGATTATTCCAATTTACCATTTTAGCAGATGTGCCAAGACCTAACCTGATTAATATCCTAGAAATAAATGGCGGCAAACCAGACCACTGAGGTTGCCGGTTCTCCCAAAGAAGCGCTGTAATGAGTAGGCTTTTATACCTATCCTCATCCGCAGGATTAAAAGAATAATCTTCAGCGAGGTTCAATAATTGACATGCCTTAGATTCTGGAAAGGGTGAGATTTCTTCACTGATTAATCCGAATTTTTCCGCCACCTTTTTAAGATTGTACAGAAAAAGTTCGTTTTCTAGTGAAGAAAATGTCATTTAATACCTAGTTTAGTTTGAAAATCTTTTAGTAACTTATCCAATTCATTGACCGGAAAAAGAATATAGTGCAGTTCTTTTAGCAAGCCGGGATGTATTGCATTACCCTCAGCATCTTTATAATGTGTGACAGTTATCTTTTTACATTCTGCTAATACTTGATCGATATAATGTTGAGTGTATTCTTCTTTTGTTGCTAAAGTTGGTGTTTCGCCGGTACAATAACTAATGATTATTACAAGCTTTACAGGTAAATCAATTGCGCCACTCAAGTAATCTTTCATTATTGCCTTCACTTTTGGTTCCAGGAAATCTCCATAGCTGTGTAATTGCAATTCGTCTCTGTGTTCAGCATGCGCCTTAATAATACTTTGTACTGCGTTTTTAAAAGCAGGGACGAATCCGGAGGGGTACGTTTTTGCCTCTCCCAAGTATACACAATATTCCTTCGTGTCTAATTGGCCTAAATGGATCGCATCCGCACCATTTCTTTCTAATTCTGTGTTAGTTGTTATTTGCATCTTCCTGACTACGGGTATAGCTTCAAAATAGTATTGGAGCAAATTAAATAGAAGCAGTTCGGAAAATTGGCCCTTAATATCGCTTTTCCTAAAATATCCACTTGCCTGCTGAAATATTTCTGCTTCAGCATCGCTTTGATCAAACCCTTCTCCGCGAAGCACATCCTGGTTGGCCGCATACTTGGATTTTGAAAGAACATATCGTACAATAGAACTTGTCAGCCTTTGAATGAATTCTTTGCGCATTTGAAGTAGTCCCTGGTATTTTATGGAGGTTACTACGTGTTCCCCAGCTGGAGAGAGGCCAATATTGGCTTTTCCGTAATGCATTGTATTAATCAATGGCTCGATGCTATCAAGTAGAGATTTTATATCCAGGTCGGTTTCGGTTGCCATAACATTACCATTAAATTATTCACTCACATTTCTGTGCTATAGTCGATAAAAAAGTATATGGAACAAAATACAAATTTTGTCTTGCCCTTGAACATGCCACATAGAATTTGTTTCTTGTTTGTGGAACAAGTGTTTTCAAACGACCAGAATTATAGCTTTCCAATACTGTTTTATTGAGGATAACGCATACGTTGTTATACTGATCTTCACCTTTGCAATCGCCCCAATTTTTAGAAAAACAGCCATATTTATAATGTTCCTGGTAAAATAATTTTACAATTTGGTTATCGTTAAAAATATCTTGCGCTTCTGCGGTATTATTGACAAAGGTAATAAGCGTAGAATCTGTCCTATGTGATTGAATTTCGATTCCTATTTGATCGCTTATGAACTGACACAGAGTTGGACTACATCGGTAACTTTTTGAAAGTGTTGCGGAGTCAATTGCAAATCCAGCCTCGCGAAAGGTTCCTAAGTATTTTCTGAAATCGTCATGTAGGGAATTATTTACCTTACCATCGCGGCTGGTATCAAAAGTATGCTGGTAGAAATCACCTACAAAAAGCATGTCGATGTCGGTTTGGGAAATATCCCTTAAAAAATTGAAATCGTGACCGGCGAAATCCTGCACTTCATCAATATATAGAACATCAAAGTATTTTGAGAAACGGGGAATTATATCTTGCAGTATATTATTTTCGACCACAAATTTTGCGATCCGATTACTGTATAGTCTTCCGAAGTTATCTATATACCTGCGATCACCACGAGCAAAAAAATTGGTGTTAGATTTCCAATTTATCCCTTTGGTACTGTGTTTACTGGCTAAAAATGGGCGGTAACAAAATGAGTAAAGAAAACTATAATAATTGACTAACTTGATTGTGGCTGGGAAATAGCCCCATTTTCCTATTATTTTACGACGAAGATTGTCATAGTTGTTATTGGTATAGGTAATAATTAACGCTCGCTTTTCTAGCGTGAGTTGGTTGATAATATGGGTGGTTTTCCCCGAACCGGCAACAGCAAAAATTACTGTTTTATCCATTCTATGGCATTCTTGATATACTGAGGCACATGTAGCGATGACTCTTTTTTATCCAATAGATCGAAAGCTACATCAGCCTTGTTGTGCAGCATATAATCCTGGACTGAAAGCGTTCTTCGGGATACAGCGAATAATTCTTCACAAAGAGTTTGATTTTCGAGATACAAGCAAATTTCAAAAGTAGAACGGTTATTGTCGGAATCACCAAAGATTTTGATCAAATCACTAGCATATTCGGAATACCTCTCCACACAATTTTTCTGGTAATCTCCGTCGTTGTCCCTAATGACGGCGGTTTTGACGTTTAGAGTTTTTGCGAGTTCCAGGTATCTTTTAAAACTGGTCCCTCCAATGGAGATAATATGAATATCGAAATAATGAGGATCCCTTGTAGTTACTTTTTTAAAAAAAGATTCTAACAAAATGAATTCGGCGTCGCCTTCTACCAAAATAACTTTCTTAGATAGAATAAACTCATTGACATTGTTATCAGGAGCTTTCATGAAAAATTTCGCCGTGTCTTCAGAAAGGAAATTAAGCCGCGAAACATTAGTGCTGTTGCTGTTAATCAGTATTGCCTTGCGTAGGTCCAATCTGGAGCTAATTAGGCTATTATGAGTGGTAATAAATAGTTGTTTTTCACCTGCATCCAGAATTTTACCTACAATCTTTTTCATATTTACGTGACTTAGGTGATTTTCAGGCTCTTCAAGCAAAATCACATCTATCTTTCCACTACTTCTGTTTAATGCAAATTCGGTTTTGATGAAACATTGCCGGCCTTTGCCTTTGTTTTCGATATTAATGTCAGCTTCAGTAAGAGTCAGATCGGTTTCCAAGTTGGCCTTAGAATTATTTCTGATACCGAACGCATATCCGTCAAACCGGCTATTTAGATCTGTTAACGCGGATCTCTTAAATGCTTCCTTATGCTTTCGGTATTCATTTTTATGTTTGTTTTTCTCGGTATCCAAGGCATAGCTGCTATACATATTCTTTATATACTCTCTTGTTGCGTATTCATTGCTAATATGTGCGTTGTCGATAGATATATGTTTAAGGAACTTGGAATATCCAGTTACGCTTTGGTCTGAAAAGGTTTTAAACGTTATTGAATAATATTCAAAAGGAAAGCAAGGCTCCTCTTGTGAAAGGATTTCTTTGATTTCTTTACTGAGTTCGTCTATTGGCGAACATTTCATGAATAACCCGTCACAAATGATATTGTCGGAATTATTTTTACCGTTCAAATCAGGGTTATTTTGCTCACTTAGGTAAATTTCAATAAAAAGTTCAGGAAGGTCCTTATATCTCTTGGATGAATTTAAAAATTCTTCTACAACCTCGTGGTTGAACAAACTTTCTAACCCAATTGTTTCTGTTTTGCTTCTACTCGCGCTTAAGACCAGGTCGATTGCATTTAAAATAGAACTTTTGCCTGCTTCGTTATCCCCGATAAGCATGTTCAGGGTTTTGTCAAAAGTAACTTCAAATGATTTGAATCGTCTGAAGTTCTTGAGTTTAATTTTTTGAATGTGTTTCATAGTTTGATTTGCTTGAGCGTATCCAGTTTTCGGAGCCTAACGATATTGTATTTCGAAAACGAAGCGTTTCCGATTGTGAATAAATCATAAAGAATATTAATATGGTATCTACCTTCTAAGCTTTTTTTTATTCGGTCGGAATGTGCATTTGATTTTCCCGATATCAATAATGAAGCCGAAAGATGTTCTCGACCATTGGCCTTTTTAGGCTTAAGAAGTCGTGGCTTTAATTCGTTAATTATGCCTACGAAATTGAACAGGAGTTCTGGAAATGGATTGAAATTCTTTGCTTCGCAAAAAGTAATTAGGCTATGATTTTCTACGAAATAATACTTCGTATTGGAATGATAAAAGTCTTCATCTTTCATAATAGTATTGGGATGGATGACCGAAATATCAGGCGTGGTAAAAATATCCTTCTGAAAAGATGATTGCACATTCAGGTTATGTCTGATTTCATATAATTTGATTTGGTTACCTTGTGTTTTGCTAATCTCAAAAAAGGAAAAATTATCAGGATTGCCGGCCGTCGAACATTTGTAGCGAAATTTCTGTTTTACCAGGTTCTTTATTTGCGTGACATATCCATTATTCTCATAAAAGCGAACTATGTTATTGTAGCAGGCCATCTCAAAAAAATCGCTGATTCGTTTGGAATGATTGTAAATAACAGTTCTATGTCTTCGTAAGAAATTATCCAGGTCTCTATTTAACTCTTTTAAGTCTTTGAAGGGATTAGCCATTATTTTCGTTTACACGCGCTTTGAAAGCTTTGATCTTTCGTAAGAGCTCTTTTGTTTCCAGGTAGTCAAATAAGTCGATTTCTATTGAATATTTAGCCAGTAGTTCCTGGTATTGTAAGATTACACGGGTCATTTTGTTTCTTTCTCCAGTAGTTAATTCATAGGTTCCTAATTGTACAGAGACTGCTTCACTATATTTAAAAACACGGTTGGTAAATTTGGTAGCGGCATCAAAATTGGAAATGATTCTTTTGTAAAAAATAGAGAGGGCCAAAATAAGGCTGATGGAGTCAAGGTCGCCTTGTAAAGGAGTGTAAAAAATCAAATCGTCCTGAAAGCAAATAGCGTATATCACTCAGACGATTATTATACTCGCTCGTCAATTGTTCGGCTAGTTTGTAAGGCAGACTTCTTGTAAATTGTTCTATCATCCGGTTTAAGCTAGAAATCGTCAGTTTTGGGGTTGGTATAAAGCTACAAATTAATTTACGACCTGATGATCTGCCCTTGATGTGACATAAGAAAGGGCGGAGTTCTAAGTATAAATACTTAGTCCAATGCGAGCTAAATAAATACCCCCCTGGATCGGATTGCTTGTAGATCCGCTGAAAGCGAAGCTTATTTTTGAATTATGACTTAGAGTAGCCCTTCATCAGCGAACGATAAAAAGCCGTCAGATGAAATAATTAAATGGTCGAGAACTTTTATATCGAAAAATTTAGAACCATTTTTTATTTTTTCAGTTAATTCAAGATCTGCGTGACTTGGAATAAGTGATCCGGATGGATGATTGTGACATAGGACAATGGATTTTGCAACGCCCACAATCGCCGTCAGCAATATTATTTCAGGATCGGCTACGGTTCCTGTAATACCTCCTTTAGAAATGGGATAGATGCCTTTTACACTGCCTCCCCTGGTGAAAAGCATGATCTTAAATTCTTCAACCAGGTGGATTGAGCCCCTATCCCATTTTGCAAGGAATAGCTGGTAAACTTCCTGCGAATTTTTGGCTACGGGCATCTCTGAGATTTTCATCTTAGGATGATAGCTAACCTTTACATCTGAAACAATCGGGAGTTTTTTTAAGCTTACCATAATTTAATTTTTTGTTGTTTTGAAATAATTATGGAAGCAGGCTCCGGCGCTGGAGCCGCATAAGACAATGGTGTTGGCCGCCTTTAATGCTGTGGGGACAAATGCCCCAAACCCCGACAATGCCCGTGCAGGCTACGATGACCAGGACATATTCAAATCCGTTCATGGCGGACATCCATTGGCCCATGCGGCTGCGCCGTACCTTTGCAGCAGTAATTATTTAAGAACAACGAGCTTAAAAGGAGTGTCAGTGACTTGTTTGGAGTCAATTCAACAATGGTGAATCATAGGCGAGTAATGTTTGACTCCATTGGCGCATACAGTCATCTCGTAAACTTTGAAGGAAGAATTAACTAAAGAATCAATAATTGTAGCCGCCATAAGGTGATGTAAGGTTCATTGCATAGGCATTTCCACCTATAGTGTGCTATTCAATCTTGTGTACTGGGAAGCAAATTTGAAACGTATAAAAGGAACTAATATTAATTTTACTGATCAGATATCTATGCCTAACATCGAACTGGAAATATTAAAGTTGCTGGAAGACCCTTTGGATGGTTACACAAATCTTTTTGATGTGCAGATTACAGCCAATTTAAAAATTCAGCATGATCGGGTTCTGAGAAGTACATTACAAAGCATTTCAGTTACGGGATATTATCCTGGCTATGACAACCAACAAAAGGAAATTAGCCTTGAAGTATATGCAGATTTTAAAACCATTCTGGATTTTATTAATCGATATAAGATTGTGGAAGTAATGGACCTGGAATTCATTACTCCAGAGTTACTTCTTCAACATTATCAGGAGGGCAAAGGCGCCGTATTCTGCTCAGTAGACAGTAATTACCTATACTTTCGGATTGAAAACGACGCCATGTTTGTATCTGACTACAGCAAACCTGAGCGTAAAATTGACAAGCTGCTTGTTGGAGTGGAAGAATTCATAGAATACACCCGAAAAACCTCATATCTACCCTAAATATATAAAGGCTTCGCATTATCTAAATAGGGTAGATTTCCTACAAAATCGTAAGTGTTTACATTTAGGCGCCATAATTACGAGAAAGGAATTTAAGCGACTTATAAATTGCAAAGTATTTTACTACGTCCGTTAATCGGCGACCGCTTTTATACTGATTACCAGGCCAGTTACACGAGGAAGGTTTTCCTTTCAACTCTTACTTTATCTTCTATGAGGATTCGAAGAATTACAAAGTACTCAGAAAACGAGTTATTAAGAAGATTCCGTGAGCGCGAATCTTCGGTGATCGAAGAAATTCACCGTCGTTACTATTATCAAATATTTTTCTTTGCAAAAAGAATCACCTGGGATGAAGCGGAATCACAGGATATCGTTTCAGAAGCCTTCATCCGATTAATCGAGTCGTCCGAAAAAATTACCAGTCTTAATCATGCTTGTAATTTCTTGTACCTGGTAGCTCGCAATTTATCTCTGGGTTACCTTCGAAGAAAAAAGACGCGGGATCTTGCTGAGGAACAGCTTCAGTTTCTATCTGGGCACGGAGAAGACTATCTTGACCAGGAGCGGATAACGGCAAAATATTTCGACCAATTACATAAAGAAATAGAGAATCTACCCAGCCAGCCAAGGAAAGTTGTTTTACATATTCTAAATAACAAAACAACAAAGGAAATTGCTGAAATTATGGGGATTAGCACTAAAACCGTTGTAAATCACAAAAACTTCGCTGTCCATATTTTACGAAAAAAACTATTCATTTCCCAATTCACGATTCTTTCACTATTTGCATCATTTATGCAGATGAACGGCCATTCAAATTGGAATGATCATAGATCCCAAGTACAACACGGAACAGAGTATTTCCTTTCAAAGGTAAATTGTCATGATTATGCCTATTAAGGAAAATTTCGAGCGGGACCATAGTAAGGACTCTTTGACGAAATCTTTCTGGGTAAAATCCCGGAGGCAGGCCGCAGATCTAAAAAGGTTGGTTCACTTAACAATTGCGGGCAAGGATGACAAAGAAATTTCCCGTAGCCCGGATTTAAACCTAAATGGACAAGCGGGTTATATGCGCTATAAGGCGCAACGGGAGGAGATTTTACCAACTGGGTTTCAGTATGAAAACTGGCTAGAAAGCTTTATAAAGGGTGATAAATGGCTGTGGGATCAGGTTTATGTAAAGCATAACACAGCATTGTACTCCTATGCGCTAAGCCTCACCAAATACAATATCCAGGCCTCTGAGGATCTGACAGCCATCGCCTTCAGTAAGCTCTGGCATTTTAGAGGTAGAATTCAGGATGAAAGCCATATAAGGCCCTGGCTTTACCGGGTATTAAAAAATGCCTTTTTAGATGACATGGATAAGGGCAGGCGTACCCAGGCTTTCCTGGATTCGTTAAACTATGAAAAGTTTGTGGAGGAAGATACGTCTGCCGGCCTGGAAATGATTCATGCGGAAATTATTGCTGATCTGATGGATGAAGTCAGGCAATTACCTCCCAGAATTAAGTCGGTTTTTGAATTATTTTATTTTGAACATAAGGACAACAAGGAAATTGCTGATATATTGGGAATTAAAGAAGAAGCTGTGGCGCGATATAAATTAAGAGCGAAAGAATTGCTTAAATCGAAGTTTCTGAAGAAGACCCTCTAGTCATTTATTTGATACTTTTTACGGTTAATGCGCTTGCGCTCTTGGATTTTACAAATGGTACTGATCGTTTCAGCGGACAAGCTGTAACAGATAGCGAGTTGAGAATATTTCATGCCCTTCAAATGAAGTTTGAAAATTTCTTTATTTCTCCTGGCAATGATCGAATGGCTGTCCATCCCCTTACGGCGTAGAAAGTCATTTATTTTACGAATTTCCGCGGTTATCTTTTCTCTGCGTATCCTTGCGAGTTTTAATTTGTGATTTGCCTGTTCTATGGTCATAATTGATTGTTCATCTAATGTTCCTTCTGACAATTGTAGTTAGAAATTTAAGTGCGCCCACTTATTGGACTAAATAATACGAATCTGGTATTTCTTGGTAAATTACGGCATTTAACCCTAACAGATTGTAACCTAAAAGTATAATGCCACTATCCTGGAACGAGATTAAAAGTAGGGCCATTGCCTTTAGTAATGAATGGAAAGACGAAGTAAGCGAGGACGCTGAAGCTAAAACCTTTTGGGACGATTTCTTTCATGTATTTGGAATCAGTCGTCGGCGCGTCGCCACTTTTGAACAACAAGTAAAGAAACTGGATGCAAAGACCGGTTTTATTGACCTGCTATGGAAGGGAGTGATATTAATTGAACATAAAAGCCGGGGGAAAGACTTAGATAAGGCTTTCACCCAGGCGAAAGATTATTTCCCAGGTTTAAAGGAGCAGGAACTTCCCCGATACATCCTTGTAAGCGACTTTGGCCGATTTAGGTTGTATGACCTTGACGGCAATACTCACAAGGAATTTACATTAGCAGATTTCATCAATCACGTTCATTTATTTGGTTTTATAGCTGGTTACCAAAAACGGTTATTTAAAGAGCAGGATCCGGTCAATATTGAGGCGGCTCTTCTCATGGGCAAATTGCATGATAAATTAAAGAATATTGGATTCGACGGGCATCAGTTGGAACTGTACCTGGTACGGTTGCTGTTTTGTTTATTTGCCGATGATACCAGCATCTTCGAGAAAGGAATTTTTCAGGAATATATCGAACTGCGGACCAATGAGGACGGAAGTGACTTAGCAGCTCACATTGGCGAACTATTCCAAGTTTTAAATACCCCTGATCAGAAACGGTTCAAGAATCTGGATGAGGCCCTGATGGCATTTCCATATGTAAATGGAAAACTATTTGAGGAACATCTTTCGTTGGCTCACTTCGATAGCGAAATGAGGCGTATTCTACTAGATTGCTGTCTTTTGGATTGGGGAAAAATATCGCCGGCCATATTCGGCTCTTTGTTTCAAAGCGTGATGGACGACAAGGCCAGAAGAAACCTCGGAGCTCATTACACCAGTGAAAAAAATATTCTTAAGCTTATTAAACCGCTTTTCCTGGATGATTTAAGGAATGAGTTTGAAAAGATAAGACGAGATAAAAACAAACTAAAAAGGTTTCACGAGCGGATAAGTAGGTTAAGGTTTCTTGATCCGGCTTGTGGTTGCGGCAATTTCTTAATCATAGCCTATCGCGAACTAAGGTTACTCGAACTCGATATCATTAAAGCGCTGCTTGAAGGTCAACAAGTGACCAGTATTAATGATTATTTTCTAGTAGATGTTGACCAGTTTTATGGGATTGAATACGAGGAGTTCCCCAGTCAAATAGCTCAGGTTGCTATGTGGTTGATGGATCACCAAATGAACGAACACGCAAGCTTGTACTTTGGAGAATATTATAAAAGAATTCCCCTAAAAAAGAGTGCAACGATCATTCATGGAAATGCGTTGCGCACTGACTGGCATGGAATACTTAAGCTAAATTCTTCAGCAAACATCTTGAAAAAGTATCACTTTATTTTGGGCAACCCTCCATTCTTAGGAAAGCAATATCAGAATAAGGAGCAAAAAGAAGATATGGTCATGGTCTTCCAAGACGTTAAAAGCGCCGGAGCACTCGACTACGTATCTGCCTGGTATATACGGGCTGCTCAATATTTGAAAAATTATGGCAGTGTTGAAGAAAAAGAGTTGCCTAAAACAAGGATAGCTTTTGTAAGTACAAATTCTATTACTCAGGGGGAGCAAGTGGCAATACTTTGGGGTGAACTCTTCAATTCCTATAAAGTAAAAATCCATTTTTGTCATAGAACTTTTAAATGGGGAAATGAAGCCCGTGGAAATGCGGCTGTTCACGTAGTTATTATTGGGTTTTCCAATTTCGACATCTCTGAAAAATTGATATATGCCTACGATGATATCAAGGGTGAGCCACATGAAATAAAGGCAAAGAATATTAACCCTTATTTGGTCGAAGGTAAAGATGAATATGTTGTAAGGAGAAAACAGACCATCTCTAACGTCACAGAATTGATAAAAGGGAATCAACCGACAGATAATGGGTACTATTTATTTACAACTCAAGAAAAAGAATCGTTCTTGAAAGTTGAACCTGGCGCTCAAAAATGGTTTAGAAGATTTATAGGCTCAAGTGAATTCATAAATAATACGGAAAGATGGTGTTTATGGTTAAAGGGAATTACTCCCAACGAGTTAAAACACCTACCGAAAGTTTACGAACGAATTCAAAAGGTAAGGGCTTATAGGTTGGAAAGCCAAAAAGCTGCAACTGTAAAGAAGGCTGATACACCTTCTCTTTTTGATGAAATAAGGCATACAGATAAAACTTATATGGTCATACCAGAAGTTTCGTCAGAAAGGAGAAAGTATCTGCCGATGGGATTTGTTGATAAAAATGTCATTAGTAGTAATAAAAATTATATGCTGCCTAATGCTACACTTTATCAATTTGGAATTCTTAATTCAATAATGCATAATTTATGGACACATAGCGTTTCTGGAAGATTAAAAAGTGATATTCAGTATTCAAATGGGATTGTTTATAACAATTATCCCTGGCCAGATAATCCCACTGACAAACAAAGGGAGTCCATAGAAAAAGCAGCTCAGGGAATCCTGGATGCGCGGGCGAGTTTTCCGGAAAGTAGTTTAGCTGATCTATACGATCCTAATACGATGCCACCCTCACTAGTAAAGGCACATCAGGTACTTGATCGCGCAGTTGATCTTTGTTATCGCAGTCAGCCATTTCCATACGAAACTAAACGAATTGAATTCTTATTTGAGTTGTACGACCGATATACTTCTGGATTGTTTGTCAAACAAAAGAAAAGTAAAAAATGATATTTTATGATAAATTCTTAGTAATGAGAAATTTATTAATTATCATACTGTTGATTGTTCTTTGTAGTAATGAGTGCAGTAAACCCTATAATGCAAAAGTCATTTGTGCGAGCGGTAAGAAAGAGTGCAAGGTGGAGATTCATAATTCTCTTGAATTTTCGGTTCATTGGGCGGATGTGAATTTGTGGAAACACAGGATCGAGGTCGCTGTTCGGTACAGAATTACTAATACCAGCAATACCCAAACGGATTCGATAAACTATAATGGTTTTTCCTTGGTATCTTCCAAAGGAATTAAGTTAAGTCCATGGCGCCGGAAAAACATTGGGAATACAGTTACTTCCTTCATGTATGGAGTTGCCCCCGCAGGAAAGGCAGATTCCATATTAATATTCTATTCAGCTGATAAATATTCAAAGGGCAAGGGGCTTGACTTACTAAAGAGTGACAGCTTCTACCTCGTTTATTTTGAGCACCAGGCTGACACGATATGTAAAATTGAGGCAGACGATAAACACCTGAGATAGCTAAGTAATGTCAAATGGAATTTTAGAAACTATGCGGTTTGAAATAGGTTAATCAATGCTATGACTGATGACATGGAGCCTTTTTTTAGTGAAAGCCCGAAATCTTACCCACCAAACTCGGATATTGAAGCGCGATCAATAAATACCTTGCGGGATTTGCTGAACTCAACGTTTGTAAGAGGTGAGATTCGGAGTCTTGATAAAATTCCAAATTTTGACGGCACGCTTGATGTGACAGACG
>JABDFX010000024.1 GCA_013286315.1 Bacteroidota bacterium
CGGATGCTACCGGTTTGGTCGGGCAGTATTCCATGGCTAATGAACCCAGTTTCCATATTCCATATTTATATTGTTTTGCCGGATCAGCATGGAAAACGCAAAAGAAGATCCGGTTGCTTCTTTCAACATGGTTCAGTGATAATATTTTCGGAATCCCGGGTGATGAAGATGGTGGAGGTATGTCGGCCTTTGTTGTTTTTTCTTCCATGGGGTTTTATCCTGTAACTCCCGGCAAACCGGTTTACACAATTGGAAGCCCCGTTTTTAATAAGGTAACCATTGCGCTGGAAAATGGTAAACATTTTACGGTCATTGCCCAAAATAATTCCGATGTAAACAAATATATACAAACGGCCAGGTTCAACAATCTGACATTGAACGAGCCCTGGTTCACACACGATCAACTGATGAAGGGCGGAACGCTGGAGTTAGTGATGGGTCCAAAGCCCAATAAGAATTGGGGAAATGTGCGGTAAGAGTAAACTTAGATTTAAAAAAATCCGATGAAATATTTAATGGCCCGGATCTCCCTGAGTGTTCTGTCTGTCACCATGAACCGATCAATGGCGGCTGATGGAAAGTTGCCCGCCGGGAACTGCGAAAGTGAATCAGACACCAGATTCGGATGAGCCATTCCATGATTTTGGCTAACCTCTTCCTGTTCGGCTATTCGTGGAGTGGGGGTCAATGGCCGGATTGTGTTGCTGATGTCAGATCAGCAGCCCTGGGTGGTTATGGTGCAAATCGGGCCATCAGTGGATCATAGTTCCCTTTCAGAACAATAAATAGAAACATCAAAACGCCCATTTATTTCCGATAAAACCGGTCCGGCTACCCTCGTATTGCCAAAACAAAATTAGATGACTTTGACTCAAAAGCAGGGAAGAGATACACCCTTTTACTCGTCCATCATATTAAATAAGTATCATTATTTTCAGCCCGGAAACCCATTTTAAAAACTTGGTTTTCATAGGCTTTAAGTGTCTTAATATTAAACATCTGCCGTACGAAAAAGATAATTATTTTTATGCTTCTTATGCGGAGGCTAATTAATAGTATCGCGATTGTTGTTCTTGTTCATGTTAATTGTTTTGGTCAAACCTATGGCCTGACTTTTAGTAGCCATGAAGCTTTTTTGGAAAAACGAACCAACCTGGACCTTTCCCCGGACGACTCTCTGTGTTTTTCGAAAAATTTCAACCTGGAATTTGAGATAAAGTTTATCCCAAACGACGAGACCTATTTTGGGTATATCATCCGGATAATCAACGGCAATGACCAGAATATTGATCTCATTTACGACCAGCGGGCCGGCTTATTTAAAGTAATTTACGGCGAGAAGATTACAGGTATCGGCTTTATGATTGATAGTTTGCAGCTGTATAAAGTTTGGACGAGACTTAATTTGGCCTTCGATCTGGACAAAAATCTCGTTGAATGCTATATGAATGGAAAAACGGTTGGGAAAAGCAGCTTAAAACTTAAAAATGCCTGTTTTAAATTTTTATGGGGGGCTAACGATTTTCAGCAATTCAAGACCAGGGACTTACCTCCGATGCAGCTGAAAAATATAAAAATATCCGAACAGCAAAAGTTGAAATATTTCTGGCCCCTGGATGAGATTCAGGGTGATCAGTGCACTGACAAAATTGCGGGCAAAGTGGCCAGGGTCAAAAATCCTGTTTGGATCAAACCCAAACATCAAAATTGGATACTTGCATCATCATTCACTTTAAGGGGCTATGGCAGCGCGGCATTCGATTCGAAACGGGATAAGCTCTATATTGCCGGTTCGGATTCTGTGGCGGTTTACACATTGAGAAATGATCCGGCAGTGATTGATTTTATTGCTAACCAGCATCAAAATTTACTGGTAGGACATCAATCGATATTTGATTCGATCACAGATAAGCTGTATGATATTTATAAAGACCAGAAAAAGGTAATTCCGTTTGATTTTAAAACTGCCCAATGGAAAGAGGATTTCGCCCCGGGAGCCGCAATAACGGAATTCTGGCACGCCAATAAGTTCATTTCTGTGGTGGATTCTTCATTGTATATAATTGCGGGGTACGGGCAGCTACGGTATAAGAATGAAATTACGCGTTATCACTTTCCCACAAAAACATGGGAGCGGGTAACGAATATGGGCGATAGTTTTCCACCAAGATATCTCGCAGCGCTGGGAACAACATCAGACGGACAATTTGCATATATTTTAGGAGGATACGGAAGTCATACCGGAGATCAGATGCTGGATCCCAATTATTATTATGATTTTTACAGGTACGATGTAAGAAAAAGGTCATTCAAAAAAATATATAACCTCAAAACCGGGGTCAATCAATTCACATTTGCAAATAGCCTGATTATCGATTCCGTGTCAAATGAATATTATGCGCTGATATTTCCAAACGATTTGTTCAATTCCCACCTTCAGCTGATCAAAGGATCTCTCAAAGATTCAACATTTCAGCCGCTTGGAAATCCAATTGATTATAGTTATCATGACATCCAGTCTTTTGCAGACCTGTATTATTCACCGGTCAGCAACAGGCTGATTGCGGTTACAATGCTTTATTCAAAATATGAAGCAAAGGAGCAAACCACCCAGGTGAAAATTTATACGATTGATTTTCCACCGGAAGTTTTGAATGATTCCGTTACAGGAGTAAAATCAACCAATTCCCGTATATTCATTTTTCTTGCAGTTATTGCATTACTTGCCGTTACCTCCTACTTTCTTTTCAAATCGAAATTCAGAAATAGCAAGGTCTTACTGGCCGGAGTCCCTGCAGAAGAAGAAGACATGATGACCCATAATCCGAATGTAACAAACAGTCATTTTCAGGGAAAAAACAACCGGTCATCGATTTATCTTTTTGGCCAGTTTCAGGTCATAGATAAAGATGGGTACGACATCACCCGGTTATTTACACCCGTGTTGAAAGAGTTATTGCTCATAATTATTATACATACCATTAAAAATGGACGGGGTATTTCGTCTGAAGGAATCAATGAAATACTTTGGCACGACAAATCAGAAAAAGATGCCAAGAATAACCGATCGGTAAATCTGGTGAAATTGAAGCTTTTGCTTGAAAAAGTGGGTGATTGTGCGATCAATAAGGAAGAAGGATTCTGGCAATTCCAGAATGCAGACAAGGATATGTACATCGACTATGTGAAATATTCCTCCATAATACAAGCCAATCCCAAGCCGGTCCGGGAATCGATTGATCCGCTGCTTCATATCATAAACAGGGGTCCGTTCTTATTTAAAACGGAATATGGCTGGCTTGACAATACAAAATCGGAAGTTTCCAGTCAGGTGATTGACCAGTGTTTGAGCTATCTGAATCACCTGGACATGCATAAGGACCCTGAAAGAATAATCGAGGTCGCCAATAGTATTTTCTATTTTGATCCTTTAAACGAAGAAGCATTAATCTACAAGTGCAAAAGCCTCGTTTCCTTAAAACGATTTACCCAGGCTAATAATGCCTATTTAAAGTTTATTAAGGACTACAGGGAAATCTATGGTGAGGACTATGTTAAATCATTCCATGAGATTATATCCTGATCTATTATAAGATAACCTGAAATTAACCGGTCTGTTAAGCGTTAATTAATCCTTTAATTAATCACCTGGCCTTTTCTTGCATATAAGTGTAATCATTACACTTAATCGAACGGTTTTTAATCTATCTCCTTATGCAGAGACAACTTACCGGGATTTTACTTTCTATTCCATTTGCCATTGTCATTTTTGTTCACTGCCAGGCCCAGATCAGGCATAACAGCGAGACGTTATTTCCAACATACAACGGCCTTGTTATGGCCGGCTACCAGGGATGGTTTCGGGCGGCAGGCGACGGAAGTACATCAAAAAGATATGCTTATGGTGACGAAACCCAATCCAGCATTGATCTCTGGCCCGACGTAAATGAATATCAGAAAACCTATGAAACACCATTTACCATGCCGGATGGGACCAAGGCGCGCTTTTTCAGTTCGCTCGATAAATCCACCATCGACCTGCATTTTAAATGGATGCAGGAATATGGTATCGACGGTGTATTCATGCAGCGTTTTTTTAATGATACGCGAAAAGACAGGCGGGATAAAGAATCAGCAGTTATACTACAAAATGCTTTGGAGGCTGCTTCGAAATATAAAAGGGCCATTGCCGTGATGTACGACCTCTCCGGATTAAGCGCAAGCGGCGAAGATTGCTCTTCCATCATTGAAGACTGGAAATTCCTGGTTGATAAAATCAAAGTAACAAACCAGATAGGAGTAAAAACATATCTGCATCATCGCGGTAAACCAGTCGTGGTCATCTGGGGCCTGGGTTTTCCTGACAGGCCTTATGATATCCGGAACATTGGGGTTGAAAGGCTGATAAACTTTTTAAAATATGATCCTGTATACGGAAACTGCACTGTCATGCTGGGCGTTCCCACTTCCTGGCGGGAGTTGAACGGCGATTGTGTTCACGATCCATACCTCCATGACTTGATTTTGCAGGCGGATATGATTTTACCCTGGACCGTACAAAGGTATTCACCTTTGTTACATAACGACATGGACCGGTTTAGGGATGCTACAATAGCCGACATGCAATGGTGCCGAGAACACCATATAGATTACGTTCCATGCGTTTATCCCGGATTCAGCTGGCATAATCTCAGCGTTCACGCGTTTCCTGATGACGTCAAACCGGTTGCATCTATTCCAAGGCAGGGCGGCCGCTTCTACTGGCAGCTCATTACAACAGCATTAAAATCCGGTGCTCCCATGTTATATGTTGCCATGTTCGACGAAGTAAATGAAGGAACAGCCATTTTTAAAGCCGGTAATAATCCGCCCCAGGCAAAAATGACTGCATTCATGAATATGGATAATAAACCATCGGATCTTTATCTCTGGTTGACCGGCCAGGCATCTAAAATACTCAAAGGAGAAGAACCGTTGTCCTTTAAAATGCCTGAAAGATAATTTTCTAAACGAGCCATATGCCGGAATTTCAAAAAAAAAGGCCGATTTCAAAAAAAAGAATTTTCATATTCAGGACGATCAGTATTTTATTTCCCTTTATAATTATTTGCCTGATTGAAATTTTCTTAAGAACTGTTCACTACGGTAATAATCTTGATCTTTTTATTGAATCTCCGGGCAATAAGGATTTCCTTATTTTCAATCCGGATGCATCAAAAAGATATTTTACAAATCAGGCCATCGCAACAACCGGAAATATTGAGCCGTTCAAAAAAGAAAAAGATGCGAATACATCCAGAATATTTGTTCTGGGAGAATCAACAACTATTGGCTATCCGTATTTTCATAACGGCTCCTTTCACCGGTGGTTGCAATACCGATTAATGAATAGTTTTCCTGACCGGAAATTTGAAGTCATTAACCTCTCACTGACTGCGGTTAATTCATACACAGTTCTGGGTTTTGCAAAAGATATTGTCGACTATCAGCCGGATGCGGTGTTAATATATACAGGGCACAATGAGTATTACGGCGTGTTGGGCGTTGCTTCCACTGAAAATATTGGCGGCAATCGCCGCATCATTCAATTAATTCTCACCCTCCGCCAATTCCGGTTGGTGCAGTTACTGAACAATATATACGACAAGATTTTGATGGTATTTAAAAAAGATCAAAAGACCCGGGGTGGGACCCGGATGGAACTTATGGTGCGCGATCAGAAAATTCCATTTCAATCTGATTTATATAAACGGGGAGTCACCCAGTTCAGATCTAATATGGATCAGATTTTTCAGATTTTTTGATGATCGCCGGGTACCCGTATTTATTAGCACTCTGGTGTGTAATGAAAAGGATATGAAACCTTTTATTAGTATAGAACCGGATAGCGTTCGCTATCCTGCATTCAGAAAAACTTTTGATTCCGGAATGCTGGCTTTTACAAATGGGGATATGAATTCCGCCAGAGCAATTTTAACTGAGGCAAACCGGGTGTATGCTGATTATGCTCTCTGTCATTACACCCTCGGCAGGATTGCCTATCAGCAGAAACAATATGATTCTGCCAAAATATATTTTGATAATGCCAGGGATCTGGATGGCCTCCGTTTCCGTGCGCCTGGGGAATTAAATAAAATAATAGAAGAAACAGCCTCAAAATATCCAAGCGTTCATCTGGTGGATGCTACTGGAACCTTTGAGGCAAATTCTGTGAATCATATTATTGGCAATGAACTGATTCTTGAACATGTACATCCGAATCTCGACGGATACGCCCTCCTGTCTGACGTGTTTTATAAAGCCATGAAAAAAAATCAATTCATCCTCCCGGATAGCGCACAGGAGATGAAATTTTCAAAATTAAAAACAGAAATGCCGGTTACAACAGTTGATTCACTGGCCGGTATTTATAAAGTCAATAACCTCAAGAAAAGCTGGCCGTTCAGCGACGCAATGACTGCAGATTCTATCCATGTCGTAACAGTGGAGGACGAAATGGCGTATGCACTCACGTATAAAAAATCTGATTGGTTTGGAATAATGGATACATTATACAGTTACTATATTGGTGGCAATAAATTCAGGGAAGCCAGAACGGTAGTGGAAGGCCTCGCTCTTGAGCATCCGCAGGATCCGGCTTATCTTGAAAAAACAGGGATGCTTTACGGCAAGCTTAACGATTATGAGCATGCGGCGTTCTATTTTAAAAAAGCATTTTCAGAATCCCCTTCACCGGAACTTGCAAAAACGCTATTTGTTCTCTATCTGAAAATAGATAAACCTGCCGAAGCAATTCCTCTTATAGATTATGTGGCACATACGCAGGGAAATCATAATTTACAGATTGTAAAGAAATTTTCGGAAGCTGTTATTAAACTAAAAAAAGATTATGCAAAGGATACAACGAACATTTCGATCCTGAATGAAATAGGAAATAATTATATGGAAATGGGAAACATGGACGGGGCGGTACTATATGCTCAAAAAGTGTTGAGGCGCAATCCGGGAAATAAAGAAGCATTGTTGTTGCAGCAAAAGATCGGAATAAAATAATGTTTATGGATATCATGAAAAAAATTTTTAAGAAAGTATCCGGAAAACAATGCTCCGAATTCGGACAGGTAGCAGTTCTGATATGCATTTTTATCGCTCTTTATCAGAAAAATGCTCATTATATTCTGCCTGCGTTCCTGATCTTGGTAATAACCATATTATTTCCTTATTTTTTTTATCCGGTTGCAGTATTCTGGTTCGGACTGTCAACGATACTGGGTAAGATAAGTTCATTCCTCATTTTGAGTATCCTGTTCATCATCCTGGTTATTCCCATGGGCTTATTCAGGAAAATATCCGGCAGGGATATTTTAAAATTGAAACAATTCAAAAAAAGCCGAAATTCAGTCATGACGGAACGAAATCATTTATTTGTTTCAGATGACCTGGTGAATACTTTTTAAAAACAGATAAGCATATGGAATTTCTAAAAGAACTGTGGCTTTATCTTAAAACCCGCAAAAGGTATTGGCTGATTCCACTGATATTTCTGTTGCTGGCCATGGCAGTGCTGATAGTCGCAACCAGTTCCAGTGCGCTGGCTCCCATTATTTATACCTTATTTTAGTTGATTGAAAACAGCCATTCTTGGAATTTCAGCTTTTTACCATGATAGCGCAGCCTGTCTCCTGATAGACGGCGAAATAATCGCTGCGGCGCAGGAAGAGAGATTCTCACGCAAAAAAAATGATGCTTCCTTTCCCAAATCCGCTATACAATATGTATTAAGTGAAGGAGGTATCGTATACGAAGATCTCACGGCCATTTCTTTTTATGATAAGCCATTGCTGAAATTTGAGCGATTAATGGAAAATTATCATTCTTTCGTGCCGCGCGGAATATCGGGTTTCTTAAATTCGGTCCCGGTTTGGATCAAAGAGAAGTTGTTCATGCGGAAATTTCTTCGCGGGCATCTCGATGAATTCGGTAAAAAAAAAATCCAGCTCCTGTTTCCGGAACACCATCTTTCGCATGCGGCAAGCGCCTTTTATCCATCTCCATTCGAAGAAGCAGCAATACTTACTGTTGATGGGGTTGGTGAGTGGGCAACCACAACCATATGTCACGGAAAGTTTAATCAGATAACCGTATTACGACAATTGGATTATCCCCATTCCCTTGGGCTGCTGTATGCATCGTTTACATATTATTTAGGATTCAAAGTGAACAGTGGTGAATATAAAGTAATGGGCCTTGCACCTTATGGAGATCCTCAGTCGGAACAAACACGTGCATTTAAAGATAAAATACTTCAGGAACTGATGGACATCCGGGAAGACGGATCCATACTGCTGAATATGGATTATTTTGATTTTGCAACATCCACGCGAATGACAAATAATAAAAAATGTGAAACACTTTTTGGTATACCTCCAAGAGAACCGGAATCTTCCATCAGCCAGTCACATATGAATCTTGCCCTCGCCATTCAACAGGTTACTGAGTTATGCATGATTTCACTTGCCACAACTGCACAAAAGATGACCGGTTGTAAAAACCTGGTTATGGCGGGAGGCGTTGCGCTGAACTGCGTTGCCAACAGCAAAATTGCAGATACCGGACTTTTTGAGGAAATATGGATTCAGCCTGCTTCGGGAGATGCCGGAGGGGCTGTCGGATCGGCGTATGCTGCTTTCCACATATGGAATAAAGCACCCAGAATGATTTCATACCCTGACGCTATGAAAGCTGCTTTTTTGGGGCCTGAATATGGGGAAAAGGAAATCCTGAAAATAATCCGGAAATATGGAATGGTATTTAATTACTATGCTGATTTTAACGAGCTCTGTGCAGTCATTGCGCAAAAAATGACGGAGGGGAAGGTGGTGGGCTGGTTTCAGGACCGAATGGAATTTGGTCCGAGGGCGCTTGGAAACAGGAGCATACTCGCAGATCCGAGAAATCCGGAAATGCAGAAAATCCTGAATTTAAAAATAAAATTCAGGGAAGGATTCCGTCCCTTTGCACCCGCAGTATTGGCTGAAGATCTGTCAGAATATTTCGAAAAGGGATCAGCATCTCCCTACATGCTGTTTATAGATACTCTGCGTCAAAAATGGAAATCTTCTGAACCGTCCTGTGAATCCGAAAGGCGGGCGGAAAACCGGCTTCAAAAAACCGGGTCTTTTTTCCCCGCGGTAACACATCTGGATAATTCTGCAAGGATTCAAACGGTAGACAGAAACCTGCACCCGAAGTTCTGGCGGTTAATTACTGAATTCAAAAAGATAACCGGATGTGGAATGATCATCAACACGTCTTTTAATGTAAGGGGTGAGCCCATTGTTTGCAATCCAGCGGATGCCTGCGAAGGGTTCCTGGGAACAGAAATGGACTTCCTTGTAATGGGAAATTATGTTTTCGATAAAAGTGCACAAGAGAAACTTCAGTCAGCGACCCATCATAAGAAGGGGTTTAAGCCGGATTAATCCGAATGATACAATCCAACCGCCACGTACGATCCGGATCATATATTTCCCGAAGGATATGATTACGGATTCCATTATTATAAGAAGAAATTTATTTTTGTATAACTTTCTTAAACCCCGGCCCCCTGATAAAGCGGCCGGGTCTTGCACCGGTATGTTCGCCGTTTTTTATAACCTGTACGCCATTTACTAACACGTCAGATATGCCCGTTGCAAATTGCTGCGGTTTTTCATACGTCGCATGATCCTGCACAGTCCTGGGATCGAAAATTACGATATCTGCATAATTGCCCTGTTTCAGTTCTCCTCTTTTTTGCAGTTTCAGATTCGTGGCAGGCAATTGGGATAATTGTTGAATGGCCTGCTGCAAACTCAGCATTTTATCATCACGTACAAATTTCCCGATGACACGCGCAAAATTTCCATAAGCCCTGGGATGTGCTCCGGACAGGAGGAATACGCCTTCGGGAGCAGAGGATGCTGCGTCTGAACCAAAACTTACCCAGTGTAACGCGATTTCTTTGCGCAGATTATTTTCATCCATAGATGAATACACGACTCCTATTCTTGTACTGTCTTCCACGATCAGGTCCATAGCGGTTTCCCCTGCCGATCGACCGCGAATGGCTGCTACTTCTGCCAGTGTCTTTCCAATATATTTTCTGAGTGAATCTTTTTTAAAACCTATTAATAATACACCTTGCGCTCCGCCTGCCTGATAATAAGTATTTTCCCAATCGGTCGCATTATTGTCCATAGCCTTTCTCATCTGCTCCCGTATCTTTTTATTCTGCAACCTTTTCCAAAGTTTATCAAAGCCACCATCCTGCAGCGTCGGCGGAAAAGAGGCTGTCAGCCCGGTTGCACTCCGGTTATAGGTATACATATTGGCGGTGATTGGTATCCCTTCCTTTCTGGCTTTTTCCACTATTTTGATAAGACTGTCCAGTTTCCACCAGTTGTCCTTGCCTGCTTCCTTTAGGTGATATATTTCAACGTGTACACCCGTTTGTTTCGAAATGCTGATCAATTCGCCGATGGCTTCAAATAATTTACTGCCTTCACTGCGAATATGGCTCGTGTACATGCCGCCGTATTTTGCTGCTTCCTTTGCCAGAGGAACCAGCTCTGCCGTTTTTGCGAAAAAATCCGGCGGGTAAATGAGTGCATTGGTGATTCCCATGGCGCCTTCTTCCATTGCCTGATCGATCAATAATTTCATACTGTCCAGCTGGATGACGGTTGGTGCTACATTATCTTCACCGACTACATACTGACGAACGGTTCCCGTACCGACGAAGGATGCGATATTACAGCTGATCCCTTTTTTTTCAAGCCAGTTCATATA
Source organism: Bacteroidota bacterium (assembly GCA_013286315.1). GTDB lineage: Bacteria > Bacteroidota > Bacteroidia > Chitinophagales > Chitinophagaceae > Puia. Next base: position 10,831 of record JABDFX010000024.1, read on the forward strand.
TTCTCCCAATGTATTCCACGCAACAGGATATTTGATATCACGTTGGCCATCGATTTTTTGTTTTTTCATTTTCTTATTCAGCGGCCCCATACTGCCTTCACCAAATACTTCCAGCGTAACACCCTGTCGTAAATCACTCTGTGAACGTCCATCCTGGATTAATGACTCTTCTGAATGGCTGAGCATATTGATAAAACCGGGTGCCACTGCTTTGCCCTCAGCATCTATTTCATTGTTGGACCGGCTGTTTCTCAGGTCCCCGATAAATGCAATTGTATCGTCATTGATAGCAATATCGGCCTGGTATGGCTCGCCGCCGTTTCCATCGTATATCAGTCCATCCCTTATGATCGAGTCATAAGTGCGTGTGCGTTTACAGGATATCAGGGATATCAATAAAAAAAACAAAAGCAGAACTAGTTTCATGCTGCCGGGGTTTTCGGAATCCGGTGGAAGATACCAAAATCATTGCTTTTGGAAATCACCGCGATGGTCTGTGTAATTATTTGCACACTTACGCGGCTTAGGCCGGCCCAGGAGTGAGTGGTTTATCGTTTTCGATTTTTTTTTTCCAGATTAAGTTAAGAACTGACTGGCTTTAAGAATATGAAACTGAAAGTTTTGCACCCGTTTGTCGGAAATCTCTGTACTGTTGCAGTCGGGATCGGCTGATGGCAGATGTTCAGGCCCGGATATTTATATAATGTTGAGAGGACATGAAAACACAGATTTTATTCATATCATTTTTGTTATTCTTTTCGGCTGGCCAGGCTCAGACAAAGGCTACCGGAGCTGATAAGGTATTGACAGTTGAGGAAGGAAATTTATCGATCTCAATTCAGAAAGACGGGAAATGCTATTTCATATACCAGAATGGAATGTCAACAAAAAAAGACGAACGAAATATTGTATTTAAAAACAAACAGGATATCCGGTCTTTTGAAAAAAAAATAAGCAAGGCGCTGTCGGCAAAAGATGGCACATCTGATATCATCATATATAAATCATATAAAATTCGCCTGTTGACCGAGATAGGTGGTGTATTTATGATCGTAAATGAAACGGGACAGTCACAATCAACATTACGTATTTCGAAGGAAATGTATGGCCAGGTAGATACGCTATGAGCTGGTATCGTTTCTTACGAAATAAGAAAAACCTACATATAAATCTTATAATACCTGGGACGGGCTCTATGAAAGGCCTTTCAGGACCATTCATCCGACCATGGCAGCCCTTCAAAAACGAAGGGCTTTTTTTCTGATCTTTTATCCCGTGGCCAGGAATATGCGATAATCAATCCAAAGCTCAAAATGATCAGGCTGGTAACCAGGGCTGCGAAACCCGCGGCGTATTTGGATTTGTAATAATTTCGCAGGATGACATTTGCAAAAAAAGGCCATCCGGTTTAACAAACTACTCCGTTATGCCGGTGACCCGCTGCCGCCGGGAATCCGGATGATGAATCCATTTAAAGAATCCGACCAGCCTCTACGGATAGCTGAAAAATTTTATCGGAAATATTATAGCGATGCGAAACCGCGGCACCTCATACTCGGGATCAATCCCGGCCGCTTCGGAGCTGGATTAACCGGGATCCCTTTCACGGATCCGAAAAGACTGGAAAGTGAATGTCAGATTGATTATACCGGTAAGCAGGCACACGAACCTTCTTCAGTGTTTATCTATGAAATGATCCAGGCCTATGGCGGCGCGGAAGCTTTTTACATGGATTTCTACATCAATTCCATTTGTCCCCTGGGGTTCACATCCGTAGATGCAAAGGGTAAAGAGAAAAACTACAATTATTACGACAGCAGAGAGCTCCGCGAAGCCGTCCGGTCATTTATTATTGAAAATATCCGGATACTCATAGCCATGGGCGTTCGCAGGGAAATTTGTTTTTGTTTTGGTACCGGTGAAAACGAGAAGTTTTTGACAAAGCTGAATCAGGAATTTAATTTCTTTGAAAAAATCATATCACTGGAACATCCCAGGTATATTATGCAATACAAACACGCAGAAAAAAATGATTACATTCATAAATACCTGGCTGCATTCCATCTCATAAAGAGAGTTTCCCATGATTAAAATCAAAAGAATTTATGAACGCCGGTCTGCCAGTGACGGATATCGCATCCTGGTTGATCGCCTGTGGCCGCGCGGAATGAAAAAAGAAACTGCCAATATAAATATTTGGATGAAAGAGATTGCGCCATCTTCCGAATTAAGGCAATGGTTCGATCATGACCCGGAAAAATGGAAATCCTTCCTGGTAAAATACAAAGCCGAACTGGAGCATTCACCATTGTTTGCAGAGTTGAAGTCTTTAACCGAAAAACATAAGATCATTACATTGTTGTACGGGTCGAGGGATCAGCAGTATAATCAGGCAGTTGCATTGAAAAGTTTCTTACCATAATAAATCTCTGACATGAAAAAAATAGTGACCTTACTTTCTTCTGTTTTTATCCTGCTGAACGGTTTTGCACAGGAAAATATTTCTATTATTCCGGTGCCTGTCAAGATAAATAAAAATCAGGGACATTTTATTTTGCCCTCCGTAATCACTATCAGTGCCGATGATAATCAGGGATTGAAAACAGCGCTCGCAGATTTAACTGAACACCTCACGATACCCACGGGATATCATGCGACGATGACGAATGCAGGATCGGCCGTCATCCATATTATATTGAACAAATCAGCTAATCAGGAACTCGGAAATGAAGGTTATCAGTTAACGGTATCAGTAAAGAATATAACCATCACAGCCAATCAGCCCGCAGGCATTTTCTATGGGGTCCAAAGCTTTTTACAATTGCTGCCACCTGAAATCGGAAGCAACACAAGGGTAAGCGGTATCGCCTGGAGTGCACCCTGTGTAACTGTCACGGACTATCCGCGATTCGGATGGCGGGGATTAATGCTCGACGTAAGCCGCCATTTTTTTACAAAGGAAGAAGTGAAGAAATATATGATTCAGATGGCCCGGTACAAATACAATGTGCTTCACCTGCATTTGAGTGATGACCAGGGCTGGCGGATCGAAATCAAATCATTGCCGCAACTCACCAGTATAGGAGCCTGGCGTGTAAAACGTACGGGACTTTGGAATGAATTTTTACCCACGCTCGCCAATGAGAAAGCGTCAGATGGTGGATTTTACACCCAGGACGATATGCGGGAAATGATCAGTTTTGCGGGGGACCGGAATATCACCATCCTTCCGGAAATTGATGTGCCCGCGCATAGTCTGGCCCTGATTGCTTCCTTTCAAAATCTTTCCTGTACACAGCTTCCATATAGTGTGAATGCCGGTTTCCGGAGCCCGGTCAGGGATGATAATGCATTGTGCATTGGAAACGATTCCGTTTTCATGATGCTGGATAAAATATTTACGGAAATGGCGGCACTCTTCCCCTGCGAATATATTCATGTGGGCGGTGATGAAGCATATAAAGGGTTTTGGTCCGATTGCCCGAAGTGCCAGAAACGTATGACGGATGAGCACCTGAAAAATGTAGATGAACTGCAAAGTTATTTTGTTAAGAGAATGGAAGCCATATTAAAAAGTAAAGGCAAAAAGCTGATTGGCTGGGACGAAATATTGGAGGGTGGCCTCGCACCGGAAGCAACCGTTATGAGCTGGAGAGGAATGAAGGGCGGAATAGATGCAGCCAAAATGAATCACCACGTTGTAATGACTCCATGGGATTATTGTTACCTGGATCTTTATCAGGGCGAAGCCAGTGTGGAACCGCCTGCATATGGCATATGCCGGCTAACGGATTCGTATACTTATGATCCGGTGCCCGATAGCGTGGATGAAAAATTAATTTTGGGAGGGCAGGGAAATTTGTGGACCGAACGTGTTTCTAATTTTCGTCACGTTGAATACATGACCTGGCCGCGGGGTCTGGCCCTGGCCGAAGTGTACTGGAGCCCGAAAGCCAGTCGTAACTGGGATGATTTTATACTCAGGATGGAGGCGCAGTTTCCGAGGCTTGACGCAGAGGGAATTAAATACGCGCTGAGTGCATACAACGTGATGTATACACCTATACGGGGCAAGGATAACCGGTCATTCTCTGTCAAATTATCTACAGAAATAAAAGGTCTGGATATTTACTACACTTTCGACGGAACCAATCCGGATCCATATTATCCAAAATACACCGGTGAGCTGATCAGTTTTCCGGTGGGTGCCACACAAATTACCGCCAATACTTTCCGCAATGGGAAGCCGGTTGGGAAACAGGTCACCATAAAAAAAGATGACCTGGCTCTGCGGTTAACACAGGGCAGACATCAGTATTAATAATGTCATCGGGCATAAAGGGCGTCTTATCGTGTAATAGCGCTCATACATCGAAGAATTTTCGTGAAGGCCGTCCTTTTTTGCAATTTCAGATATTATTAAACCGAACCATGAAAACTATTCCTCATTGTGTCGAATGCGGCAAACCTATATCCTGGGGTGTGCATGTTTTTTCACAGAGAATCTACGGTCATTCTCTTTGTCTGAAGGATCAGTGCGCGATTGCAGAATCGGGTGCATCAGGCAGGGCAGTTGATTTATATCTTGCCTTGAAATCGCGGAACTTTCCTGTCATCCTTGAATATTTTGATGGTCAGAAATATATTGACATGGCGTTGCCCGGTAAATTATATATTGAAGTGAATGAACGCCACCATCAAAATAGCTATCAGGCAATGAACGACCTGGCAAGCTCTGTTTATTTGCTCGAAAAAAAAATACCAACCATAATCGTTTCAGATACGATGCTTGGCAATCCGGGGTCCTTTGAACATGTTGTTAACGAACTCTCAAAGGCCTGCAGAGTGATGCTAAAGCCAACACATAGTTATTCTTTTACCGTAGTACCGCCGCTCACACTGGCGCAGTTGCAATAACAATGGCTGACCCTTTTTGTGAAGCGATCTTTTTACAAGCAATTAACATAACACATATCCTCTCCGCTGTTTTCCGGAGGTCTTTTATAAGCAGGATTTACTGAAATTCTGACAGAATAATACCTGTTCTTCACTTCTTCTGCATAATTAATATATTGATAGTCATCAATTTATTTCCTCCTGGGCATTTTTCTCGTAAAAATACTTATGACATTCCAAAACTGCTTATTATCTTTAAAACCAACTTACAGTTTCCGTACCCATTGAGCAGTCTAACGCTCATTCTTCGGGAAAGAATACTGCACGAACCCTTCCAATCTTCCTTTGATAATGATTCCTTAACTATCCAAAATCTTACGGCGGCCACTGTTTTTATCAAGATGTAAGCATTTTTTAACTACGATATATTTAGAATAGTCACTATACAATTTTTAAGACTAAACGACCAGGAAAAATACAGGAGATAATTGCTGCTGAGCAAAAAAGTTAAAAACGAAAAAGAAAGAGTATGGAAAAGATTGTCGGTTTTCTGAACACAGCCATGAAAAAAGGGGCATTTACATTATTATGTATATTTCTGATTGGTATATCGTGTAAGAAAGAAACGAGTGGTTACGTTCCGCCGCCGCCACCGCCACCACCGCCGGTAATAGATTCAGTCAGCATATTTGGTACCCAGGCTCCTACCGGAAAAACTGAAAACGACAGTACCGGGGGTGGAATTTTTGGTATTGAACTCGGTGTAAAATTCCGTTCTTCGGTGAATGGAAAAGTAGAGGCCGTACGATTTTACAAAACGCCGGGAAATAATGGCGCACATACTGCACAGCTATATGCCGGAGATGGCACTTTATTGGCTTCACAGGTCTACGGAAATGAAACTGACAGTGGATGGCAGACTTTATTTCTTTCTGCGCCCATTTCTATTAACGCGAATACAACTTATGTCGCCTGTTATTTCAGCAGTCTCGGAAATTATATCTCAACAGCCAACGGATTAAAAACGGCTGTAACCAACAGCGTATTAACCGCTTTGGCAGATAGCACCGACGGATTAAATGGTGTGTATAAATATACCAATCAGCCTTCCCTGCCGGATAGTTCACATTTGTCTAACAACTATTGGGTGGACGTTATTGTATCTCATTGAGGCCGGGTAGCTAGCTAAATCGGTTCATGCAGGAGCACCCTGTTGAGGGATATGACTATCTCTTTTGATGCATGTTGTTGGATTTGGCATCAAATGGTTTCTCGTTGACGGCGCCTTCGTCATCACTGCCTTTTACCTTCTTTGCTTTTTTATGTTGTATTTCCTGATTCAGTTTGGCCTGGGATTTTTCCAGGCTGCCGGGTCTGCTGGTCTTGGCTTCTCTGATCTGCCGATCGTTCGGATTTTCTTTGACGGTTCCCATAAAATTCGTTTTAATGATTTAAAGAAATACTTTAATTATCATGCCAACGCGCCCGCAATGTCGAATGTATCATTCGTATTCTTTTTTTAAGAATATTAGCAGTGAATCGGCATGCAGGTTTAAGTATTTGATGTGATTCCGGTAACTACCAATAATTCTCTTTGTTATATCTATAGTTGACTTGAATTTTTTCAAGTCACTTGCATTTGTATTTGTTATATGAAATTTTCCATACCTCAATACAGGAAGTATCACATTTCCTTTCGGATCAATTCTGCTATGAAAAGCGTCAAATTCATAAATTTCCTGTGTTAAAGCCAGACATTTTTGAAAATATTCCTTGTAGTATTGCTTTTGAGCGTCTGCTCTCTTAATAGATGAGTAATAGTCTGTAATCTGGTCAGAGATGGATTGTTTTCTAAATAGACGCATATTGCCTGAGCTGAACAATTGGGTAATTGTTCGGTCGGAGAAACTCATCGTATTCTCATTAAAAAGAGAACCACTCTGCCGATAACAGGTATATACCTCGCTGTCATTTTTGTTTACCTCAGGAGTTAACAATACTTCCAAAGTGTCCAGACCATGCATCTGATCATTGACCGCATCGACTGTCTCACCGGATTTCGCGATGTCCGATTTCAAATCCTGCATCAGGGATTCGACATATTCCTTTTCCTTTCTTCGGTCGCTAATGCTTTCGCGTACATTTTCAGCTATAAAACCCAGCGTGACGGCTAAAAATATCATGAGGAACTCTAAAAAATATTCCCTGAAATTTTTCTTTTTATGATGCAGGTCCGGGTGATGATGAACTTCCATTTCATTCAATTTATCATGGAGAATATGAGTGTCGCAATATGCCGAGATTTTTACAATGTCTCCGGCTTCATCCGCCAGTCCGATATATCCGTCAGGCCTGACGATATATATGGCATCCCTCAGGTAACCGGCTGTTTCTGCTTCCGGCTTCCAATCGAAAATGTACAACGGAATGTTTTTTTCTGACAACAGATCACTTAGCGCAGTTGTCGGACGTCCATAACAATGAACCTGCCATTGCCTGCTGACAAGCGGTTCGAAATTATGAATAGTTTGAACCCAGGGTAAACGGTCTCCGCCCTTTAGTTTTCCCGCCTGTCCGGAGCTTAAAAAACTGTGCGGGTATCGAATGGAAATTTGAGATACCGTACGAAACATAAGTCGTTTGAAAGAGGCAAATCGGAATAGAATAGGAAGAATAACAGGCACCAGACGAAGTCTTACCTGCGTGGCAAAAACTCCTTTTGCAGAAACAAAACTGAATGCACGGTCCGTGCTGCCGACTAATTTTATGGCAAAAGGAATTCTCTCTGTTTCATAAGTATCCAGCAGGTTTTCGTTGGCTTGCCTGTTAATAACGGATGCCAGTTTCCAGGCCAGATTTACAGCATCGCCGATACCGGTATTCATACCCTGACCACCTACAGGACTATGAATATGCGCAGCGTCTCCAAGCAAAAAAACATTTTTCTGTCGGAATTGAGAAGCGACCCGGTGATGTACACGATAAGAAGAAAACCAGTTTACCATTTCTACATCCAGTTTCAGACGGGAAAGAATATCCTTTCGAACATCCTCCCATACCAGATCCGGATTATTTTCCTGTTCCTGGTTCATGTCACCAACCAGTCTCATGTTGGCATCGCCTTTCATGGGGAAAATGATCATGAAATCAGAAGAATCCAACGCCGCATGCATTTCACCATTTGCGGCAGGCCCGCTGGCTTTTATATCTGCCACGAAAAATGTGTGTGAATAAGTGCCTCCTTCAAATCCGATGTTCAGTCCTTTTCTCACGGACGAATGTGCTCCGTCACAACCTGCAAGAAAAAGCGACATGCAGTTTTCCAGTATACCTTCCTTCGACAATTGGGCATCGATACCATTGTCCGTAATTTCAAACGATAAGAGTTCTGTATTTCTTTCTACCGCGACACCTAATTTTCCCAGTTCCTCTATGAGCAACTGCTCCTGCCTGTCCTGCGGAAAAATCAGGACGTAAGGGTAGGGACTATAATGCACACCGAAGTCGCCTATGGTAAATCGCGCAGCCTGCTTTCCGCGTATCCAAAGATTAATAGTTTTCATTTCCAGACCGCCATCGATGGCCATCTGATCGATGCCCAGCTGATGATAAAATTCCAGATTACGGGCGTGCATGACCATGGCCCTCGAAGTTGTTCCGGGCTTGTCTGTTTTATCAATGATTCGTATGGGTATCCCCGCTTTCGTTAGCCAAAGTGCCAGTACAAGGCCCGTTGGTCCGGCACCAACGATCAGAACCTTCGTTTGATCCATGATTCAATTAATTCGTCAGAATATTTTTTGTGACATTTTTTATCCGGTAATGGCTAAGGGTTTTTAGCACTTCATCAAAAGTTCCGTTTTTGGGCTTTCCGGTTACGACTACCCGCGCATCTTTCAGGATTTTTGCATTGTGTTGTACATAATCATCGAATTCCGCAATGGTTTCAACAGAAAGCGGTTTATCATTGAAATATGCGTTGATTGTGGTTCCTGCGGAAATAATAAAATAATGTTGCACGGTGACTTTCCCGGCAGATTTCGCTGTATCAGGCTTTTGCGGATAGCAATGGTTTATTCCCGCAAAACAAATGGCAAAAAAAAATAAGAATGATTTCATATGAGCGGCTACAAATATCCGTATAATGCTCCGAAAATCAAATTTGCTCCGAACTACAGCTAACCATTTTTGATTTGATGCAGAAATGTCCAGGCGACAAAATCGGTCGCGGGGATATTTTGCACACCAAGGGCACGCAGCATGGTCACCAACTGCCCGTTGTGATACGTACTGTGATTAAAAATATGATGAAGCAATAAGTCGTAAGACTGATAAAAAGGCTGTCCCGCCTTATTGTGATAATGCAATTTATGGATGAGTTGTTCATCATCTTTTGACTCCACCCATTCCACCCAAAGCTGGTCAACTGCTTCCAGAGCCGATGAAAGTTTTTCCATCGATTCATTGAAGGGATCACCTGTAATCGTAATGGGTGACTGATTCAGCCTACCCAGCCATAAACTCTCCGCACCCCACACGTGAAAAACCGTTTTATATAAACTGTCGAAGCTGCTGGGGATGATGGCGTGTTGCTGCCCGGCACTCAGTGTGCCGATCAGATCGAGCAGTCTTTTATGCGCCCACTGGTTAAAAACAGCATAGTTTTGCAGTAATTCTTTAACGATCATATCTATTGGTTTTCAGCTATTTATGAAGTTTATGTAAATAAACGATTCGTAAACTTACGATAAAATCGAGTGTTCCCTCGCTTTCACCTGAAGCCAGGTCTTTATACTTTTGATATACCCAATCCGACAGAAATAACCGATCCAATCCGACAGAAATAACCGATCCAATCCGAAGAGAAACCAAAGGTCGAGTCTGAAATCCAAATCCGAAAGAAACCGAATTCAAGATCCTGAAAAAACCCTTCCAATCCGAACGAAAAACATTGTAAGATCCTGGTTTTTTGAATAACCGCTCAGACAACTGGCGGTTTTTTCTTTTTAGATAAAAAATTAACCATTCATTTCCATACGCTTAACATAACGTTCATGTATAATCGAATCATAACATTTTATTACAGATTCAGTTTTGCCCGTCCTAAGATCTAATATTAGATTTGAAATCCACTTAAAAACATACTATGAAACTACTATTCGATTATATCCGAAGCTGGTTCATGAACAAGCCTGTCGCAGAAACAGGAAAGGAAGAGGAGAACTTTTATCTGATTCACTGATTATCTCAAATCTGCTATCTTCATTATCCGAATGAAGACAAAACATACCATTATTTTATTGGTTTTAGGTTATTGTCTGGATTTTCTGGGCGGCCTTTTTAAAATCATGCACCGCCAGGGAGCCGATACGATTTTAACAGTCGCTGCCATACTGAAAATAGCGGGTGGCCTTCTTTTTCTCTATAAACTGGTGACTTATCCTAAATGGAAGGACTTTCTTAACAGTTAATCTTTCTAAAGCCGCACAATCAGGCTGAAATAAAATAGTACTTGCCAATAATATAGATTACCTTTTGTACCATCTTATAGCCTCATCTTTGTTTTGAGCTGCAAATAAAAATTACCCCTTATAAGGAACCGTAATTTTGTTTCTCCCTCATTGTTAAGACTGATAAGTTCTCACATTTAAAGCTTATCAGTTATGTCACTAGACGAATTATACGCGGAGATTGATTCTCTTCAATTGGAAATTGAAGAAAATGAAAGAAATTTTGATGCGGCCTTGCAGCACACCCCTTCACAAGTGGACCTTGCCAGGGTAATATATAAGAACATAAAAGCATTGGAAGGCAGGCTCACAAATCTGAGAATTCTGCTCGATCAAAAATCAGGCTGACAGTAACCGGAGAAATATAAGTAAATAAAGTCTGGATTATAGAATGATTATCCATTACGTTGGATATTATTCTCCCTTGGGATAAACAAAGGAAGTAGATTCTTCCACCGTTTTGATCGGGCGAACTTCAATTCTTGCTCCTTTTATATAAGAAAATTCAGGATTTCCCTTGGCAATCGTAATAGCTTCATCCATATCTTTTGCAATAATATGATAATAACCTACGATGATTTCTTTCGATTCGTTATAAGGTCCATCTTTGAAAGCACCCGGACGACCGGAAATCATTTTGCCCTCTCTGACCAACGGCTGCGCGCCCTTCAGCTTTCCGTCTTTGATAAGGTTTTGGATATAAACCATACAATCATTCAGAAACTTCTGTTGTTGTTCAGGCGAAAGGGCCGATTTGCCATCTCCTTCGTTGCGGATAAGTAACATAAATTCTTTCATTTAATTTGATGTTATTGTTTTTGAAATGAATTATCCAAATGACAATCTGATATTAAGAAAAGAGACACGGCGGATCATTTTAATTTTAAAATGATGAGTCACAGCTGATTTTTTCTTTGCAATAACTAATTTTTTTCTTTAGCAGGACCCTGATCGACTCCAGGGGAGCCCATTTCGCGGCTACGATGAGTGAGCTAATGGCCATTTCAAACTCGCCCAACTCTATGAAAAACTCGGCCTGTGTGGAATGGAAAAGATGATAAGTTCTGATCTGAGGTTCGTTTTTAATGCGTTCCAGTTCAAGCAGGCCCTTTTGCGCTCCCGTTATTTTTGAAAGTACAATGGCACGGTTCAATAATACGACCGGAGAATGATCCATTTCAACCAGACAATCATATAAAGTCAGTATATTTTCCCAGTTGGTTGAATTGTAATCCGGTGCCAGGCAATAATTTGCTGATATGGCCGCCAGGATATAGTAAGTACCGGTTACCGTGTTTTCAGTTGCTTTTTGAAGGTACTCAAAACCCGAAGCTTGCAGTTTCCTGTCCCATAATAACCGGTTCTGTTCACCCATAGTTAAAAGATTCCCCTCCTGATCCTGTCTGGCTCTGAATCGTGAAGTATTGAGGAACATGAGCGAAAGCAGGGCGAAGATGTCTCCTTTTTGCTTTATGGTATTTTCGTTTTCCAGCATTTGCGCCAGACGAATGGCTTCCTGGCATAGTTCAAACCGGATAACATCGTTACCCTTTGTAGCACTATATGCTTCGTTGAATAACAGGTAAATCGTTTCCAAAACCGCCTGTATTCTAAGCTCCAGATCCTTTCCCTTCGGCACTTCGAAAGGGATTTTTTCATCACGGATCATTTGTCTTGCCCTGACCAGCCGTTTATTGATATTTGTTTCGGTCGTAAGAAATGCACGTGCAATTTCCGGAATACTAAACCCACACAGTGTTTTCAGCGAAAGGGCTACCTGTGAGTCGGCAGATATGGACGGATGGCAACAGGTAAATATCATCCGCAACTGGTCATCCTGAATTTCCCGCTCAGAAAACGGATCTGCCGGTTCTGACTGCTCACCGGAGCTTAACAAATAAGCCGCTTCATTTGAATACTGCCGCTTATATTTTTCACGATGAATAATATTGAGTGCTTTGTTTTTTGCGACCCTGAATAACCAGGCTGATGGATTATCGGGCACGTCATGATATTGCCAATATTCCATGGCTTCAATCAGGGAATCCTGAACGACGTCTTCGGCCAGATCTACATTTTGCGAACCGAATATTTTGGTCAGCACGGAAACCATCTTTCCCGATTCGTGACGGAAAAAATGGTCAACCAGCATGGATATGTCTCTTTTCCGATCTTCCACCCGGGGGAGTTTGACTGTGAACGGTGAAGCAAAAGTAGAATTTTATAGTGCCCTGATATCATTTTTATAGTATTTGCAAAATCAGGGATAGACATCATTCCGATGCCTTACCCCTTTGCGCAGGGAAAAATTAATCATTTGATTAAAATATTTGGTTAAATCAAAAAGATCATTTTAACTTGTGTCATGAAAAACACAAATACGGTCAAAAAAAAGCCTGATACCCCCGATCGCTCCACGGAAGAGAAAATAAAAGAGGCGGCACGAACGGTCTTTACACGCAAGGGATTCGCTGCCACACGCACCCGTGACATTGCAGAGGAGGCCGGGCTAAACCTGGCCCTGCTGAATTATTATTTCCGGAGCAAAGAGAAGCTATTTGAAATCGTGATGCTGGAGAAGATGCAGGTATTTTTCGGATTCATCGGTCCGATCATATATGATGAGTCAACCTCACTGGAACTGAAAGTGGAAGGCATCGTATCGCAGTATATCGACATGCTGCAGGATAATCCGGATATCCCTTTTTTTATCATGGGAGAAGCGCGCAACAATCCGGCAATCCTGGCCAATGCCATGCCCCGGAAGGATTTTCTGAGAAACTCCATCTTTATCAAACAACTGAAAGAAAGAAAACCGGACCAGGATCCCTACCAGTTCTTATTGAGCATGCTGGGGATGATCATTTTTCCTTTTCTCCTGAAACCTGTATTCCAGAAAATCACTGATACGGAGGATCCGAAATTTAAACAAATGATGAAGGCGAGGAGAGAACTGATACCGGCCTGGTGTAGGGCAATATTGAAATTGAAATAAAAAAAATCAATCAAAAAAAATGAGACGCTATTTTATAACGGTTTTGCTGATGACCAGTCTGACAGCCGGAGCACAGCATACGGTATACACGCTGGAAAAATGTTATGCTCTTGCGCGGCAGAATTATCCGTTGATCAAAAAACACGACCTGGTCGCACGCAGTAGTAATTATTCCATTGAAAATGCAGGTAAAGGATGGCTGCCACAGTTTTCCGTTTCGGGGCAGGCCAGCTATCAATCCCAGACCATCGACTTTCAGAAAGCAATCGGTGGTGGTCCGGGTCTGCTTATTCCACCGCTCAGTAAGGATCAGTATAAAATCCAGGCTGAGGTAAACCAAAACATTTACGACGGGGGCCGGATCAAAAATGAAAAGGATATGATCCAGGCCAATGAAGCCAGTCAGCAACAGAGCCTGGAAGTAGCGCTCTATGAACTGAATGACCGGATCAACCAGCTTTATTTTTCCATCCTCCTGATCGATGAACAGATCCGGCAGAACGATATCAGCAAATCGAATTTCCAGAGTGCCGCTGATCAGGCGAAAGCAGCGTATGATAATGGAACATCATTCAAGAGTAACGTGGATGAGCTCCTGGCAGAAATCGCTTCGATCGAACTGGTGAATATCGACTACCGGGCCAATCGAAAATCTTATTTAGATATGCTGGCTGTTTTTATCGGCCAGCCACTGGACGAAAAAACAAAACTCATCATGCCACCACAGATTCTGACAGATCCGGTTATCAAAAGGCCTGAGATTGCACTGTATGATCTGAATAGAAAAATATACGACGTACAGGAGAAGGAATTGAAAACGATTTATCTGCCAAAGTTTGATGCCTTTCTACAGGGTGCCTACGGGAGACCCACACTGAATTTTATTGACAATAATTTCGGCGGCTGGTATATCGGTGGAGTTCGTATGATCTGGAATCTTGGGAGTCTCTACACGATAAAAAATAACCGTACAAACATCCGGCTCAATAAAGAATCTGTAGATGTCGATAAAGAAACATTTATTTATAATACAAATCTCAGCCTCGTTAAGCAGGGACAGGATCTGATAAAATATACTTCTCTGATCAAACAAGACGAAACCATCATTTCCCTGCGCAGTTCTGTAACCAATGCGGCGAAAGCACAATTGGAAAACGGTGTCGTGACCGTGCATGATTATATCGCCAAATCGAATGACGAAAACCTGGCGAAACAATCTAAGATATTGCATTCCATACAGCTCATCCAGGCACAGTACCAGTATAAAAACATCAGCGGCAACTAAACAATCAATCATTTATTATGAAATATTTTATTCTGAGCGGATTCCTATTGTTTCTTACCGTCAGTTCATGCAACAACACAAAACCATTTGATGCGTCGGGAAATTTCGAATCCGACGAAGTGATTGTATCCGCACAACAGAACGGTCAGCTTCTTTCCTTCAACCTCGATGAAGGTGATACCCTCGCAACCGGCGAGATGGTGGGTCAGATCGACACCACGGTTCCGACGCTGCAGATGCAACAGGCAATGGCAACGATCCAGTCACTAAAATCAAAAACATCCACAGTTCATGAAACCAACGACCTGGTTGAAAAACAAATGGCCGTACTCCAGGTAGAACTGGATCATATGATTCACGAGAGGGATCGCACGGCCAACCTGGTAAAAGCCGACGCAGCAACACAAAAACAACTGGATGATCTGACGTCACAGGTTGTCCAACTCGAAAAACAAATGAATGTAACCAGGCAGCAGTTGAAGGTAAATTCCACCAATACAAATACTATCAACAGCGGCATCCTGAGTGAAAAAGCGCCACTGGAGAAAACCGTTGCCCAGTTTCAGGAACAGATCAATAAGGGCCAGGTGATCAATCCGGTCAGTGGCGTGGTTTTATCTAAATACGCGATGGCGGGAGAAGTAGCCATGATCGGCAAACCACTGTATAAAATTTCCAATATGGACACGCTGACACTGAAAGCCTATGTGACCGGCGATCAGTTACCGCAAATTAAGATCGGTCAGCCTGTGGCCGTTCGGATCGATTCTGCCAATGGCGGATATAAAAATTATTCCGG
Organism: Bacteroidota bacterium; assembly: GCA_013286315.1. Classification (GTDB taxonomy): domain Bacteria; phylum Bacteroidota; class Bacteroidia; order Chitinophagales; family Chitinophagaceae; genus Puia. The sequence goes on from JABDFX010000024.1 coordinate 26,316, forward strand.
TATCATTTCAATGATTTCTCCCAAATCAGAATTTACACCAAAGACCATACAGACAAAAAATGAAAGGGCCAATCTGGTATATGCTATCAAGGTCAGGGTAAAGAATGACGGTTATTTAAAAATCGGCATGTATGGGGAAGTCAATTTCGGATCTGCTATAAAATAAAGAATATGCCAGCCACTGTTTCCGTCCAAAACCTGATTAAAACCTACGACAAGGGGAAAGTTCTTGCTGTGGACAAAGTATCCTTTGATGTGAAAGCGGGCGAACTCTTCGGCCTCATTGGCGCGGATGGTGCAGGCAAGTCTTCCATCTTCCGCATATTAACAACCGTTCTGTTGGCAGACAGCGGCACGGCCACGCTTGCAGGATACGATGTGGTAAAGGATTACCGCGAAATACGAAACCGCGTAGGTTATATGCCGGGCAAATTTTCGCTATACCAGGATCTGACCATTCAGGAAAACCTGGAATTTTTTGCCACTGTTTTTGGAACAACCATCGAAGCAAATATGGATCTGATCAGGGATATCTATGACCAGATAAAACCCTTCAGCAACCGGAGGGCAGGGAAATTATCGGGCGGTATGAAGCAGAAGCTGGCGCTTTGTTGTGCATTGATCCATAAACCGGAGGTATTGCTGCTTGACGAACCCACCACAGGCGTGGACGTTGTATCCAGGAAAGAATTTTGGGAAATGTTGAAAAAATTAAAAGCGCAGGGTATTACGATCATTGTTTCCACTCCTTATATGGATGAGGCGAAACGCTGCGAACGCATTGCACTGATACAAAACGGGAGGATCATGTCGGTCGATACACCCGGCAACATCATCCGGGCATATCCTGAAAAATTATATGCTGCGAAAAGCGACAATATCTACAGACTATTAAAAGATTTCAGGAGCCATCCGGAAACAGACCGCAGTTTCGCATTCGGCGAATACATCCATATTAGTTTAAAAAATGATCCAACCGTAAACCGCCAACTGCCAACTGCCAACTGCCAACTGCCAACTGTCAACCTTCAACCATCAACCGTCAACCGTCAACTTGAGTTCCTGAACCGCATCGCGGCTGAAAACAATCATACCGGCATTCAGATAAAAGAAATAGAACCGGGCATCGAAGACAGTTTCATCCTGCTGATGAGCCGGAACGATGCAACGACAAACCTGCAAAAAACCACTGAAAAATAATCCGTATGGAGGAAAAAGTAATTGTTTGTAAGGACCTCACGAAGCAGTTCGGTGATTTTTATGCGGTCGATAAAATTTCATTTGACGTATCCAAAGGGGAAATCTTTGGTTTTCTGGGTGCCAACGGAGCCGGCAAAACAACGGCCATGCGCATACTCTGCGGACTTTCTTATCCCTCCTCAGGTGAAGCAACGGTAGCGGGATTCAGTGTAAGGAACCAGCAGGAATCCATTAAGAAAAATATCGGTTACATGAGCCAGAAGTTTTCGCTCTACGAAAACCTGAGCATCCTTGAGAATATAGAATTCTTTGGAGGTGTATACGGAGTGAGCAGAAAAGATATCAGGGAAAGATCGGATAAGCTGATTCAGGATATGGGTCTGCAGAAAGAAGCAAAGAAAATGGTTGGCAGTTTACCACTCGGATGGAAACAGAAACTGGCGTTCTCTGTTTCCATCTTCCACCGGCCAAAAATTGTTTTTCTGGATGAACCCACGGGTGGCGTGGATCCGGTGACGCGCAGACAATTTTGGGATATGATCTACGATGCTTCTGCTTCAGGAATTACCATTTTCGTAACGACACATTATATGGACGAAGCAGAATACTGCAACCGGATCTCAGTGATGGTGGATGGGAAAATGGAAGCGCTGGACAGTCCGGCCAATCTGAAGAAGCGATATGCGACCGACAGTATGGATGAAGTATTTTATAAACTGGCGAGAGGCGCCAGGCGCTCAGGCGATTAAAAGTGAACCATGAAAGAATTATTGGTATTTATCAAAAAGGAATTTAAGCACGTGTTTCGCGACCCCAGAACCCTGCTCATCATGTTCGGCCTGCCGGTTGCGCAGATCGTGTTGTTCGGATTTGCACTGACCAGTGAAGTAAAAAATATCGACATCCTGATTGCGGACAATTCAAAAGATATGATCAGCACACAGATTACGGACAAAATTAAGGCGAGCCGGTATTTCATCATTCAGGAAAAAAATATTGGCGGTACCGACATTGACAGGGCGTTTAAAAGGGGCGGGGTACAGTCTGTTTTAATTTTTCCCGCCAACTTCAGCAACGATTTATCGCATGAAGGGAAAGCACAGGTTCAGATCATTGCAGACGGCACCGATCCAAACACGGCAAAGACGATCGTGAATTATCTGACGGCAATAATCGGCGCTTATCAACAGGAAAAATTTCCCACTGCATCTCTCCGGTACCAGATCCTGACCGAGCCCCGCATGTTATATAATGAAGAAGATAATGGTTCGATGAATTTCATACCGGGTGTGATGGCACTGATCCTGATGCTCGTTTGTACGGCGCTCACATCGGTATCGATTGTGAAGGAGAAAGAACTGGGTACCATGGAAATCCTGTTGGTATCTCCATTTAAACCGGTTATGGTGTTGGTCTCCAAAGCAGTTCCCTATTTTATTCTCTCACTCATCAATTTTACACTGATATTATTGTTATCGGTTTTTCTCCTGCATATTGATATAAAGGGAAGCATACTGCTTCTTTATATGGAGTCTGCCTTATTTATATTAACCTGTCTGTCCCTCGGGTTGATGATTTCCAATGCCACCAATGCGCAGCAGACAGCACTGCTTATTTCCATGATGGGTATGATGCTGCCTACCATCATTTTTACCGGATTTATATTTCCGCTGGAGAATATGCCCTGGGTCCTTAGAACCATTTCGAACATTGTACCGTCTAAATGGTATTTCCTCATCATCAAATCAGTGATGCTGAAGGGGCTGGGACTTCAATATGTGTGGAAAGAAACGTTGATACTGATGGTGATGACTGCGGTATTGCTGACCATTGCTATAAAGAAATTTAAAATACGCCTTCAATGAGAAATCTGGGCTTTCTGTTGCAAAAAGAATTCAGGCAGATTTTTCGGGATAAGACCATCCTGGCCATGATACTGGCGCTGCCGATTATTCAGTTGATGATTCTGCCCTGGGCGATGAATCTGAATATCAAAAATATCAATCTCTCCATCGTAGATAATGATCACAGCAGTTATTCGCAACAACTCATTACTAAAATTGGCTCTTCCGGATATTTTCGTATCATCAGCGCCGATCGTTCGTATAAAGAAGCGCTGGAACATATCGAAAACGGTTCTTCGGATCTGATCATGGAATTACCGTCGGGTTTTGAGCGTAACCTGGTCAGGGAAGGCAAACAAACCATCGGTATTTCCGTGGATGCGATCAACGGATCAAAAGCGTCGATCGGCGGTGCGTATCTGGCTTCTGTGATCTCGGATTTTAATGCGAACCTGGCCATCAACGAAATAAAAGTGCCGGACTACAACACAAAACCAACGGGTTTCATGGAAATAACTTTTAGTAACTGGTATAATCCGCTGGCAGAGTATAAATATTTTTTTGTGCCCGGCGTATTGGTTTTATTGCTTACGATGATCGGTGGATTCATGACGGCACTCAATATCGTGCGCGAGAAAGAAGTGGGAACGATTGAGCAGATCAATGTAACGCCGATTAAAAAATGGGAATTTATTCTGGGAAAACTGATTCCGTTCTGGATCATCGGCATGATCGTATTTACCATCGGCCTGTTGGTCATATGGGCCGTGTATGGAATCACCTCACTGGGCAGCTTACCACTTCTTTATGTAGTGGCAGGTACTTATATGATTGCGTTACTCGGTTTCGGATTGCTGGTATCCACTTTTTGTGAGAGCCAGGTGCAGGCTATGTTCGTTGCCTTTTTTTTCATCCTGATTTTTATCCTGATGAGCGGTTTATTTACCGCCGTACAAAGTATGCCAGCATGGGCCCGAATCATTTCCGGTTTTACACCCGTCAGCCATTTCATAAAAATTATGCGCATGATCATGCTGAAGGGAAGCGGGTTCTCAGACATTCTTACCGAACTGGGATATATTCTGACATTTGCCCTTGTATTAAACGCCCTGGCCATCTGGAATTACCGGAAAACATCATAAAACTTCCATACTTCCATACTTCCATACTTTCAGCGAAGCAGCGTCACATGGCCCGCTACCGCTTTCCATTGACCGTTTCTCTTTTGATAGATGTCCATATAACAAATTTTTAAAACCGTTTTCTCTGCGCCCTGCGTGATGTAATTGGTCGTCCAAACGGTAATGATACCCACTTCATCCGTCAAAAACCGCAAATCCTGGCTGTCAATATCCACCCTGGTTACCTGCTGACCGGGAATATGCATGGGAATATTATCTGCCTTCGTTCTGCGCATGCCACCGGGATTGATTAACACAAAATCATCGGCCAGTATACCCGCGAGAGAAGCGGAATCTTCCTGCACAATGGCGTCGAGCCATTGACGATTCAGTTGTTTGATCTTAGTCGCATCCGCGCTTTGTGCATGGGTTGACGGGAGAAGCCCGGCAACGATGAAGGCAAAAAGTAAAATCCGTTTCAAGTGGTGATTATTTTGAAGAATGAGTTTACAGGATGTGGACTGTTCGGAGGTAATTACGGATTCCTGAATATACAGAAAGGTACAGCGAAAGGAAAAAACAACACGGGTGCCGCCACTGCCGTACTGGGGTACAGTTTCTGGCTGGGGGAATAAGTTGGGATGCACCAGGAAGGGAAGGGGTATAGACCGGTGAAAAAGAAAGTTAAATCCTGCGGGTCTCCTTTTAATCATCCCCTTTATTTTGCAATTTTGCTGTATTCCATTCAGTACGTGAAAAAAATAATAACCCCTTTCCTCCTGGCTTCCGCCTTATTGTCCGGAACCGCCGGCTTCGGCCAATATAATAATGGCCTGTCTGCCATAAAAAGGGACACCTTACCCCCTTCTTTTAACTGGAACGAAGCAACGGCAAAAAAAGGCTTTCCTTACCAATCATTTATTGTCCCCGCTGTACTGGTCACTTACGGATTTACCTCGCTGCATAATGATGCCCTTTTAAGTGTGAACAATAAATTTAAGGAGGAGATCTATACAGATGGGTCGTCAAATCAAAAAACACAGATTGACAATTACCTTCCTTTTCTGCCGATTGTCGCAGTTTATGGCTTGAATGCCCTGGGTATTGAAGGAAAAAATAATTTCAGGGACCGGACCATGATCCTTGGACTTTCCGGGATCATCGTGGGTACGGCTGTTTTTTCTATTAAGAGTTTATCTGGCGAGACCAGGCCCGACGGCTCGGATAAATATTCATTTCCTTCGGGTCATACGGCCGCTGCCTTTGCAACAGCCGAATTTTTGCGGCAGGAATATAAGGATGTTTCACCCTGGTACGGCGTGGCCGGATATGCCGTGGCGGCCGCTACCGGATATTTAAGGATGTACAATAACAAACACTGGTTGGGAGATGTGGCTGCCGGCGCAGGCATTGGTATCATGTCAACCAAACTCGCCTACTGGATTTACCCCGTTATCAAACACACATTATTTAAAGACAAAGAAGTGAGCACCGTCATAATGCCTACTTATCAGGATGGCTCATTCGGCTTCGGCCTGGTGCACAGGTTTTAAAAACTTCCCTGATCAGAATTACTTTTTATTTTCCATTATTATGAACTGCTGCCAGGTGGATGTCAGCACCTGAATGTATTTCCGCATGTCTGACCACGGGATGATTACATTGTCCCAAAACAACATATATCACAACAAAAATCAAAATGGTAGAAAAACAACCACCTCCAAGTTTTTTCGCACCATAGGCTGCGATCAGCGCCCTTAACCAGTTTGGCATAAAATATAAATTAGGGTTAAATCGATATGTTTAGTTGGGGATCTTTCCGTTTTCAGCCTGCTTCTTTAGTTCACCGTTTGCCATTACACCCACTTCCACGCGCCGGTTTAATTTCCGGTTAGCATCGGTATCGTTTGGATATTTAGGCTGATCTTCTCCATACCATTTGATATCAAATCTGTCTTTGGCCACACCTTTCGAAATCAGATAGTCGGCAACAGTAGTCGCCCTCATTTTTGACAAATCAATATTGTATTGAACGGTTCCTGTATTGTCAGTATGCCCTTCAACCAGGATAATGGTTTCCGGGTAATCATTAAAAACAGTTGCGATCCTGTCCAGGTTGAATTTTGCGGAGTCGCTCAGTCCGCTGGAATTGATCTTGAATAATAATCCGGAATTAAAAGTCATGTTGATACCTTCCCCGACCCTTTCAACCTGGGCATCCGGCACGGCCTGTTTGATGGCCCTGGCTTGTTTGTCCATATTATTTCCGATCAGATAACCGGCCCCACCTCCGACAGCAGCTCCGATCAGGGCGCCGATGACGGAACTTTTTCCACCACCACCGATAATGGCACCGGCTGTTGCCCCGGCCGCAACCCCAATCCCCGTTCCCTTCTGTGTGTTGTTCAGGCTCTTGCAGGATGAAAAAATAATCAATGTTAATACCGGTACAAACAAAAAATATTTCATGATTTTATTTTATTATTCATTTACAAATGGCAACCCTCAACAGGTCAATGTTCATGTCCTTCACGCCCTGGCTGCTTCCTGATTGAATGGCGTCGCATAAATTCTTTTTATCGGATGAATTCATTTTCGAGGAAAGTGTATTTGCGTCGCTCGTACCATATTTTGCCTCGTTCATTTTTACCATGGATTCAATTTTTGCTTTCCACGCGCCGGTCTCGTTTCCCTGCATCGCAATGGCCTTATTATAGCTTTCGATGGCACCCGAATAATTTCCGG
>JABDFX010000025.1:0-10000 GCA_013286315.1 Bacteroidota bacterium
CGGCGGACGGATCAATCATCGTGGATGGAACCGGATCACCTGCCAAACTCCAAACCGTGTCCGGTCAGGATTCAGTTGCGTATCTGGGAAATCCAAATCCAACATTTACGCTGGGTTGGAACAACACGTTCAATATCGGAAATTTTGAAGTCAATTTCCTAATCGATGGTCGCTTCGGTGGAAAAGTGATGAGTGTTACCCAGGCTATGCTGGATCAGGTAGGTGCGAGCCAAGTGAGCGGTCAGGCAAGGGATCAGGGAGGTGTAAATATCAAAGCAACGAATTCGGCTACCAATAAACCTTTTGATGGACTATTACCTGCACAGGCTTTTTATACAGGAGCTGGCGGAAGGGCCGGTATCAGCGAATATTATATGTATGATGCAACAGCCGTGCGTTTGCGTGAGTTGTCCCTGGCTTACAATGTTCCCATGCACGTGAAAGGCATCAGCGGTTTAAACGTGTCCCTGATTGGAAGGAATCTGTTCTTCTTTTATAAGAAAGCGCCATTTGATCCGGAAGTTTCTATGGCGACCAGCAATGGTTTGCAGGGTATCGAAACATTCGGTCTTCCTTCAACCAAAAGCCTGGGAGCCAGTGTAAAAATTCAATTCTAAACAATACAAAAACTTTTTATGAAATATATCTCTTTTAAAAGAACCATACGACCGCTGGGTTTCCTGGCTATAGCGGGTTCGCTTTTACTTGGGAGCTGTACCAAAAAATTTGAACAATACAATACAGATCCTTTTGGCCTGACCAATGCGGATTTGTCCATCGACTTCAAACTTTTAGGAACTCCCTTACAACAGGTTCAGCAAAATATCTATGTGGTCACTCCGGCCTGGAACACCCAGCTTCAGCAGAACCTGATGGCTGATATTTTTTCCAATTATATGGGAACACCCACGCCGTTCGTAGGAGATCAAAATAATTCAACCTACGCGTTGGTTGCCGGGTGGAACACTTATCCATGGGATGATGCATACGGAAGTGTGATGTCGCAGGTAAAGAGTGTATTCGACAATGGTAAGTCATATCCCCAGTATATTGCATGGGCGAGAATTCTCCGGGTGGAAGCAATGCATCGGGTGAGTGATATTTACGGCCCCATTATTTACACTCAGTATGGAAAAGTAAATGCCGATGGTAGTGTAAACTATGATTCCCAGAAAGACGCATACTATGCATTTTTTAACGATCTGGATTCAGCTATTTCGGTTTTGACTCCCTACGCACAAGGAGATTCAGTGGCTACGTTCGCCAATTTTGATGATGAATATGCCGGTAGTTATACCGAATGGGTCAAATTTGCAAACACATTGCGACTTCGCCTGGCTTTGCGCATTGTGAATGTAGATCCAACAAAAGCGCAATCTGAAGGGGAAGCGGCACTAGCCAATCCGTTAGGTATTTTGTCTGTAAATACAGACAATTTCAATGTTAACACGGGTACCAATTCTCACCCACTGAATACCATTAATAACTCCTGGGGAGATATCCGTTTCGGAGCCACCCTGGGTTCATTCCTGAATGGTTACAATGATGCGAGAATTTCCAAATACGCGATCCCTGCGACAGATCCAACAGTGGTCGGTCAAACCATTGGTGTTCGCACTGGGATAAATATCGACGCGAAGGGTAGGTATGAAAATTATTCCCAGATGATAACTTTCCCGAACTATATTCAACTGATGACATCGGCAGAGGCCTGGTTCTTAAAGGCTGAAGCAGCTTTACGCGGATGGGCGGGCGCGGGAAATGCCGGAACTGATTATAATAATGGCATCCTTGCATCCTTTTCCCAGTATGGCCTGGACGGAACTTCTTACTTGAATGACGCCTCCAGTGTGCCTCAGCAATATATCGATCCAAACTCCATAACACCGGGACAGAATGATATAAAAACCGGCAACCCGTCTTTAAGTACGATTACTATTAAATGGGATCCTTCAGCGACGTTTGATCAGCAACTGGAACGTATCATAACGCAGAAATATATCGCCATGTATCCCGATGGTCAGGAAGCCTGGAGCGAATTCCGCAGAACGGGTTATCCCAAATTATGGCCCAATGTAGTAAACTACAGTAACGGACTGATATCGACTGCAATGATGATCCGCCGGATTCCTTTTGCACAGAGTGAAGTAAATACGAATCCGAAAGGTGTAGCAAAGGCCGTAACTTATTTGAACGGTCCGGATACCGGCGGAACACCATTATGGTGGGATGCCAGATAAGTTTTTCCATTCGCAGTTGAAGTTTAAAGACCAGGGCAGGCATCCAGCCTGCCCTTTTTTATAACTTGCCATTTATGATTTTAATGAATAAGCGGAATATTACTTTACTGATCTCAATTTTACTATTTTCCTGCAATCAAAAACCTGCTGGATTGTTTACGAAGATGTCTGCCAGTGAAACAGGCATTCATTTCAATAACAGCCTGATTGAAAATAATGATCAATTCAATATTCTGCAATATCCCTATTTCTACAATGGAGGCGGAGTTGCGGTTGGTGATATCAATAATGACGGATTGCCGGATATTATTTTCACTGGAAATATGGTAAAGAACCGTCTTTACCTGAATAAGGGAAATTTCCATTTTGAAGATATTACTGAACAGTCTGGCATTGCATCCATGCAGGGATGGTGTACCGGCATTACACTGGCAGATGTAAACGGCGACGGATGGCTGGATATTTATATATGCCGTTCAGGTTTTATGAATCCTTCGCTCCGGAAAAATTTACTGTTTATCAATAATCATGACCTGACTTTTACAGAGAAGGCGGCAGCGTATGGCATCGATGATGCAGGGTATTCTACACAGGCGTCTTTTTTTGACTATGATCATGACGGGGATCTGGATTTATTTGTCATCAATCAATCTCAGCCCCAGTATGCACAGGGGGGACAGGAATATGCGCAACTCCGCAATCAAGCGGCTGAACCCCTTTTTGAAAATCACCTGTACAGAAATGACGGCGGACATTTTACCAATGTTACAAAAACTGCCGGCATTCACTCTGACGTGCTTAGTTTCAGTTTGGGCTTAAGCACCAGCGATATTAACCAGGATGGCTGGCCGGATATCTATGTGTCAAATGATTTTAACGAACCCGACTATCTTTTTATCAACAATCATGACGGGACGTTCAGTGAAAAGATGAAAGAAAAAATTGATCACAGTTCACTTTATTCCATGGGTTGTGATATTGCAGATTTCAATAATGATGGCCTGCCTGATATCTGCACCCTGGACATGCTGCCGGAAAATAATCATGATATCAAAATGCACCTGGGTGCGGATAATTATGATAAGTTCAATTACCTGTTTCAGCTCGGCTACGGTTACCAGTATATGAAGAATAGTCTTCAGAAAAATAACGGCGACGGAAGTTTTAGTGAAATAGGCCAACTCGCAGGTATCAGCAATACTGACTGGAGCTGGAGCCCGCTGTTTGCTGATTTTGACAACGATGGTTTAAAGGATCTTTTTGTCAGTAACGGATATAGAAGGGACAACACCAATTTGCAATTTATTAAATACACGATGAACGAATCCCTGCGGATGCAGCAGGGGGGTGCCTCGGTGCAGGTAAAAGATTATGTATCCAATATGCAGGGAATTCGTATTAACAATTACCTGTTTCATAACAAGGGAAACGAACAGTTCGAAAATAAAGCCACTGAGTGGGGAGTCCAGGAGCCGGGCTTTTCAAACGGCGCAGTTTACGCCGACCTTGACAATGACGGCGACCTGGATTTGATTACTAACCAGATCGATGATGAGGCGGGGATTTACAGGAACAATAGTGAAATCATCGGGAAAAATAACTTCCTTCGCATTCAGTTGAGGGGTGGTAAAAATAATTCAACAGGTATTGGTTCAAAAATTTACGCCTATGCCAATGGCCAGGTGTTCTACCAGGAACAACTGCCCGTACGCGGTTACCAGTCCAGTGTCGATTTAGAATTACATATCGGATTGGGTTCAGTTACGATATTGGATTCCCTCCGAATTATCTGGCCGGGTGATCAAACCCAGGTGCTCATGAAAGTAAAGGCCAATCAGTCGCTACAACTGGATCTGCGTGATGCCAAAAATAATTATTCGTACCGATCACCTGCGGTAAAAATATTTAACGAGGCAAAGGATGTATTGAAATATATGCACAGGGAAAATGAAGTCAACGACTTCAACAGGCAGATTTTATTGCCCCGTTTTTACTCACACAGTGGTCCCTGTATGGCAAAAGCTGATGTGAACGGGGACGGCCTCGAAGATATATTTGTCGGCGGATCTGGTGAACATCCCGGCGCCTTATTTATCCAGACTTCAAACCATCACTTTATTCAGTCATCTTTTCCTATATACACAACGGATTCGTCCGGCGAAGATGCAGATGCGGTATTTTTCGATGCTAATGGGGACCATTTTCCGGACTTATATATTGCCGGTGGTGGCTACAGATTTCAGGAAGGATCTGAACGACTGAAGGACAGATTATATCTGAATGACGGAAAGGGTCATTTTACAAAATCACTGAATGCGCTTCCCGAAAATAATGGAAATAAATCCTGTGTCCGCGTTTGTGATATTGATGGGGACGGGGACCTGGATTTATTTATCGGAGGAGGTGTCATTCCGGGCAAGTGGCCATTACACTGTAAAAGTGCTATTTATATAAATGACGGCGGCGGGAAATTTACAGATGAAACGGATAAGTGGAATCCGTTGCTGGCCAATATTGGCCTGGTAACGGATGCGGTTTGGGCAGATATCAATCAGGATGGCATGAAAGATCTGATTGTTGTGGGGGAATGGATGCAGCCAACCATTTTTGTCAATCAGAAAACAAAACTTTTATATTCTGATCTGAACAGCCAGTTGTCAACATTAACCGGCTGGTGGAACAAAATTCTCGCAGATGATTTTAATCAGGATGGCCTTGTGGATCTGGTGGTTGGCAACTACGGTCTTAATTCACAGTTAAAAGCTTCTGAGGCTGAACCGGTACAAATCTATTATTCGGATTTTGACCATAACGGAAATCTGGATCCCATTATGACGAGTTTTTTTCAGGGGAAATCATATCCCTTTGCTGCCATGGATGATATTCTTAAACAGGTTCCTTTTCTACGAAAAAAATTCTATGACTATCCGTTGTATGCAGATGCCTCGATCAAAGAATTGCTTTCTCCTGACCAGTTGGGGTCTTCCAAAAAGCTTCGCGCAAATACATTTGAAACGATCTGTCTTCAAAATACCGGGCATGGATTTAAGCTAAAACATTTGCCGATCGAAGCCCAGTACGCACCTGTCTACTCTATGATCAGCATGGACATCAATCATGACGGGTACAAGGATCTCATTTTATTTGGTAATAATAAGTTTAACCGGATTCGTTTGGGCAGGGACGATGCGAATCATGGCATCGTGCTGATCAATAACGGGCATTCAGATTTTTCATATCTGCAGCCTTGCGAAAGCGGAATTACAATTAAAGGAGACGTTCGCAGTGCGCTTATCGCCGCCGGGCAATTATTTGTTGGGGTAAATAATGACAGTCTTAAAATATTTAAGTTTAAGTAACCCTGATTCGGACGTTAAACGTAAACTTACCAACCTCATTCTTTTACTTTGGACAGAATATAGTCAGCCTGCTCCTTCATCCCGGCTGCCTGCTTATGCTGTCCGATGGGCTTTAAAAAATTATCGTTTAGTAATTTGCTTAATTCCTCTTTTTGAGCTACAGGAATGGCATCGCGAAAACGTACAAGGGCATCCACTCCTTTTATGAACTGCTCCGTATCCTGTATTTTCAACAACATGGCTGCAAACTCCGGAAACTCATCAAATTTCTCCTGGCTCATCGGCATTTTATCAAAACCCTCGATTATGAAATCGAATTTGGATACGTCTCCGGCCTTAACGAATATCGAAGACATTGCTACGAGCAAATCGCCTTTTGCCGGATATTTAGAGAATACATTGGCGAGTTGAGTCGCCTGTTCTTCATCCAGATAACTAAGCGCCGTAAGCGCATTTCCCGCAACAGAATAGGAAGAGTCAGATGTTTTTTCTACAAAAAGATCTTTATACGCAGGTTTCTTGTAAGTACCCAGCCATCCGATAGCGGTTGCCTGAACGGTCCGGTCAGGATCATTGGTTGCCAGGTTAAGCAAAACGGGTTCAACCATTGTTTTCATGACTGGTGAATCCATCTCTATGGAATTCATTGTCAGATTTCTCAATTCAAAGAAAGGGTCCTTCATCGCCTGCTTTAATAAAGCTTGCGATAATTCATTATCCTGGTGTTCCGAGCAATATTCAATCGCTTCACGGCGGTCCAGATAGAGTCCGGCGTGTTTATATTGATAGATAAAATTCTCCAGTGTTTTATTATCCTTCTTCTGACAGAGCACGATTTTATCTCCGTCCACATTGATCAGATCCGGCTTTTTGCTGTAAGGGAAATAGAAACTATCTCTTTCATTATTGAGCCACACCGAATGACGTTTTTTTTGACCATTTTCATACACATCGATGGCCAATGGAATGCGAAATATTTTCCCGGTATTCTGAACCTGGTTCACCACTACGAGGGCTGTTTTTTTTGTTTCGTCGTAATTGTAATTGATCTCGAAAATCGGGTGGCCGCTGCCAAAGTACCACTGGTTCCAGTACCAGTTGAGGTCCTGGCCTGTTACCTGTTCAAATGCCTGCCGAAGATTATGTGCTTCTGCATTTTTGAATTTGAATGTGTTCAGATAAAGATTCAGAGATCTGAAAAAGGCGCTGTCACCCACATAGTTCCTCAGCATGTTCAGAATGCGGCCTCCTTTCGCATATGTGACCATATCGAACATGTCCTCACGATCGACATAGTAGAATCGTACAAGGTTTTTGCCGGGATTGGCTGGATCTGCCAGGTATTTTTGTATTCCTTTATAATTAGCCGATCCGCCCGCGTCCTTCCCATATTTATGCTCTGCCCAAAGGGTTTCACTGAAATCTGCAAAAGATTCGTTCAGCGTGAGATTGCTCCAGCTTTCGGTTGTTGCGAGGTCGCCGAACCACTGATGAAAAAGTTCGTGGGCAACATATTCTTCATATTTATTTCCGTCGGTTAACTCCCGGGCGTCCTGTTGCAGGGCATCTGTATGAAGGGTAGCAGTTGTGTTCTCCATGGCACCACTGACATAATCGCGTGCCGTCATCTGTGAATATTTTACCCAGGGATATTCAAAGCCAAGCACCTGGGAGTAAAAACCAATCATTTCGGGAGTGTTTCCAAATATCCGCCTGGCAACAGGCGCATACTCCTTCTCCACGTAATAATTAACATCCTTGCCCTTATAGCTGTCATGTACAATTGCATAGTCACCAACTCCCATGAAAAACAAATAGGGCGCATTTGGCTGGTCCATTTTCCAACTGTCTGTACGTGTGCCATCTGAATTTTTAACCTGGGAAACCAGTTTCCCATTTGAAAGTGACACATATTTGGCAGGTATGGTCATGGAAATTTCTTCCGTGCACTTCTGATCAGGTTTATCAATGGTAGGAAACCACGCTGAATTCGATTCTGTTTCTCCCTGTGTCCATACCTGGGTCGGCTTATTCTTGTCTGCACCGAGCGGATTAATAAAATATAAACCTTTAGCATCCGTTATGGCTGCACTGCCCAGTGCCTTTAACTCATTGGGTTTGGATGTATAATCTATGTAAAGAGTGTAATTTTCTGTATAACGATACGTTTTATCCAGGTGAATGCGCAGCGTGGTACCATCATTGATATATTTCAATGGGATGTGCTGGTTCCCTTTGAGCAGGGAAATTTCCTTAATATCCATTCCTTTGGCATCGAGTGTAAGTGAATCAGTCGGATAAAAATGGGGCTTGAGGGTGATTCTGGCTATCCCATAGAGGTAGGACTTTGAGTAATCAAAACGAACATCGAGTTTGGTATGCACGAGGTCGTTAATATGGGGGTACATACCCCTGTAAATGAGAAGCGAAGGATTTTTGGAAACCGTACTATTGTCTTGGGATTTCACGGATAGGATCAGTGGTAAACAAAATAAAAAAATCAGCATTTGTTTCATTCGCGTCGTTTTTTGAAAAGAGGATTGGGGCCATTTCCTATAAATCAGCAAGAAATATAAAATAATGCAAAAGCCTGGCCTCTTTGGGATGAACGGTTTTATGGTGTTTCTGCTCACTTGTCTCTCGTTTGCAGCACAGGCGCAGCAGCAGGGATATTTGATTCTGGTGGACGCTGAAAATAAACAGCCTTTTGTTGTGCGGGTCGGCGATCAATCTTATTTCTCCTCCGGTCATGGCCATTTGGTGTTATCCCAGTTGAAGGACAGTACCTATAAACTGGGTTTGCGTTTTCCAAGAAAAAATATTGCAGAACAGGTATTTATAGTGGGTGTCCACCGAAAAGATTTGGGATTCCAGTTAAAGGGAGATGATAATGCCATTGAACTGTTCAATTGGCAAACCAGGGAAATCATCCGCCCTGTTTATGAAAAAGATAGCAGCCGGCTGCTTGAGCAGGGTATCAAAAGAGATGATGGATTTTCCAAACTGATGGCCGCCGTTGTGAATGATACGGCCGTTATGTATAATACCTATGCGGGCAATGGGTTCGGACCTGATTCTGCTATCGCGAATGTTCAAAGCTCAAAGCCGAAAAACCGAAGTCTTACACCTGATTTAAATATTTCGGCGAGCGATCAACAATCAGCGACCGATCAACGGTCAGCAGCCAAAAGCCCGACAGCCGAAACACTTGTTTCTGCCAACCCGCCTCCTATCGCTGTACCAGGACCTGGAGGGCAGAACAGCCAGGCATCTAACGTCAACCAACAACCGGCAAAAGAGAACACGGATAATCTCCTGGCTGCAAAAAGGCAGGAAACGCATTTTCAGGACAGCCTGAATACCGCCAGAAAAGCAACCTTCAAAGACAGCATTGCGATAACCAGGAAACGACAGGCTTTTCTGAAAGACAGTCTCGTTGCAGTCAGGAAAGCCACCAGGGACAATTTGCTGATGGCCAGAAAAAATGGAGCTTCCAATGAAGAACTACTGGCGGAAAAAAAAACTCAACAGTCAAACGATAGCCTGCTGGCCGTTAACAGGGAGAAGGCATCAGGAGATAGTTTGATTGCAGTGAACAGAATGAACTTCATCAAGGACAGCCTCGAACTGGCATCCGGTTCAACAGCAGGAGGCAATCATTCCGCCCTGACACGAGTTAAAAAGCTGAGGGAAGTTTCTTTGAAAGTTTCCAGAAAAATGGTATTTCTGGACATCGGAAAAGACGGACGGGCTGATACTATTACTTTATTTGTATATTTTGAACAGGTTGACACTGTGATCAAAAACAGGTCGGGCGGAGAGCCAATGGCAATGAAAAAGCCTTTGCCCCCGGATTCAGCGGGGGTGAAAAAAATCCAGTTGAGGAACAAAGAGTCGGATACAACCGACTTGAAGAAAGCGATTGTAAAAAAGAATTCAACAAAAACAACTGATACACCTGCCTGTGGTCTGGCTGCAACTGAATCTGATACGGAAGTTTTGCGATTAGCTATATTAAAAGCTAATTCGGAGCAGGAGAAAATTGCTGTCGCAGCCGAGGCTTTTGCAATAAAATGCTTTTCCGTGAGCCAGGTTCGTTTCCTGGCTTCTTTATTGGTTTCTGATAAAGCCAAGTATGGTTTGATGGATGCAGCCCACTTACATATTCTTGACCGTGATCATTTCCCGGAGTTGGTTGATATGCTGACGGACAAGAACTTTCAGCGCAAATTCCTTGCTATGGCCGAAAAACGGTCATAATTCCCAGTTACCTTTGGGAATGCCGCGATATTTTTTGGAACTTTCTTATAAAGGCACTGCCTACAGCGGGTTTCAGGTGCAATCCAATGCAGGATCCATCCAGGAAGAAGTTGAAAAGTCCTTTGCTGTTTTCTTTCGAAA
>JABDFX010000025.1:15000-32304 GCA_013286315.1 Bacteroidota bacterium
AACTTGACGAAATACGAAAGTATATGAGGGCTTCGGCCTGATTGAGTGTGCTAATAGCCGCCAAGAAAAACCTCTAAGGTTAGGTTAAAGCAGCCAGTACCGCAAACCGACACAGGTGGACGAGAAGAATATTCTAAGGCGCTCGGGTGAGCCGTGGAGAAGGAACTCGGCAAATTGATGCTGTAACTTCGGGATAAAGCATGCCCACTTCGGTGGGCCTCAGCAAAATGGTTCAACCAACTGTTTAACAAAAACACAGGGCCCTGCAAAATCGTAAGATGACGTATAGAGCCTGATACCTGCCCGGTGCTGGAAGGTTAAGGAAGGATGTTCGGCGTAAGCCAAAGCTTCTGACTGAAGCCCCAGTAAACGGCGGCCGTAACTATAACGGTCCTAAGGTAGCGAAATTCCTTGTCGGGTAAGTTCCGACCTGCACGAATGGTCTAATGAGTTGAACACTGTCTCCTCCACGAGCCCGGTGAAATTGTAGTATCGGTGAAGATGCCGGTTACCCGTCACGGGACGGAAAGACCCCGTGAACCTTCACTACAACTTTGCATTGATTTTGAATTACGGATGTGTAGAATAGTTGGGATGCTACGAAGCCTTGCCGCCAGGTGAGGTGGAGCAGTCGGTGAAATACCAACCTTCTTTGATTTAGAATCTAATCCCTCGCGGGAAACAGTGCATGGTGGGTAGTTTGACTGGGGTGGTCGCCTCCTAAAGTGTAACGGAGGCTTGCAAAGGTACCCTCAGTACGGTTGGTAATCGTACGAAGAGCGCATTAGTATAAGGGTGCTTGACTGTGAGACATACATGTCGAGCAGGAGCGAAAGCTGGCTAAAGTGATCCGGCGGTTCTGTATGGAAGGGCCGTCGCTCAAAGGATAAAAGGTACTCCGGGGATAACAGGCTGATCTCCCCCAAGAGCTCATATCGACGGGGAGGTTTGGCACCTCGATGTCGGTTCGTCACATCCTGGGGCTGGAGAAGGTCCCAAGGGTTCGGCTGTTCGCCGATTAAAGTGGCACGTGAACTGGGTTCAGAACGTCGCAAGACAGTTCGGTCCCTATCTGTGATGGGCGTAAGAAAATTGAGTGGACATGACCTTAGTACGAGAGGACCGGGTCGTACGTACCGCTGGTGTATCAGTTGTGCCGCCAGGTGCAGTGCTGAGTAGCTATGTACGGACAGGATAAACGCTGAAAGCATCTAAGCGTGAAACCTACCACGAGATGAGTTTTCTTTTAAGGGTCGTCAAAGACTATGACGTTGATAGGCTACAGGTATAAAACTGGTAACAGTAAAGCCGAGTAGTACTAATTGCCCGTATGCTTTAATTTTTTTTATTTTTCTGTTTTTACAGTCAGATAAAAAATCCAATAGTATTCTTATTACAACTCCCAATATGCAATTTTTTACGCGGAACGTTAAACGCTGAACGCTTAACGCCATTCAGGCTTTAAGATTTGAGCTTTACACTTTAAGCGTTGATCTTTTTATGGTGGTTTTTCCAAGGGTGTTCACCTCTTCCCATTCCGAACAGAGAAGTTAAGCCCCTTATGGCCGATGGTACTGCACCACAATGCGGGAGAGTAGGTAGCTGCCATATTTATTGAAGCCCTGTCTTTTATTAGACGGGGCTTTTTTTGTTTATTAAATAGGTAAGTCATTCCTCAAGTCTGATGGTAAGCTACTCTTCTCTCTTAACTATTAACCCTTAACTTTTCTATCGGTATATCATTATTTTCTTCGTTTCAGAATGGCCTTCATGCAGAATATGCACGAAATAAATTCCTGCTTTGAATTGTGAAACATCTATGGTCATATCACTTACTGAAATAGAAACAGCATTACGAACGATCTGCCCGTTGATACCCGTTAAGGCTACCTGAAAATTTCCGTAGGAAGGAAAATGTATGACAAGCTGGTTACTTACCGGATTGGGATAAACGGAAACACCGGAATTCTCTCCCTCAAGTTTCACAGAGACGATTGGAGAATAGGATTCTTTCCCGTCGATATCCGTCTGTTTTAAACGGTAGTAAGAAATTCCTGCGTATGGTTGCGGATCATTTGCCGAATAGAATTGTGTAGTACTGCTTGTTCCATGTCCTGGTATCTGCAATATATTTTCCCATCCAGATTGATCTTGTGATTTCTGGACAGTAAAAAAATCATTATTTATTTCGGCAGAAGTCGACCAGTTTAGTTTGACTTCGTTGTTTGCAGGAAATGCTGTAAATGAAATCAAAGCAATAGGTAATGGTGTACTTACAGAATTAATCGATCCGATGTAGAAACTGTTCGAAAGATTGGCCATTGTCAAACCCGTTCGGTTGACCTGCGGATTTAAGGTGGTTCCCGCATTTACACCTGGTATTCCAATACCGCTGTTGATTAGCGTAAGTCTCAAATCAGACACCGCACCAATCAGTCCAAATCCGGTACCCTGCGCATCCAGATTATAATTGCCTCCCGCCAATCCGTTTCCGATTGTTAAGGTCCAGTGCAAATCCTTTCTTACTTTGATCGTTGTCGCACCATCCAGATAAGTCGGAACAGATGTATTCGTCGTTGCATCTGCATAAGCAACCGTGATAGATCCCCCTGATGTAGGCGCGATGGCAGTTGCTGAAACATAAAAGGGCCGGTAATCTGTAGCGGTACCCATAGGAAATAAACCCAGGACGGATCCATTTGCAATCACCGCGGGTTTTATCCAGCGTTTAAACAACCCCGCTCCCGTCAACGTTCCATTCGTATGTACCAAAGTACCATTATTTGCAACAGACAAACCCAGGGTCAGACTGTTTCCATTCAGGTTGATATTGCCGTTCATCATCGTAAAATTGGTGGCTATGGTTACATTATTATTTAATTGGATTCCGGAACCGGTATTGTTGACGATCAGATTGGTAAAGTCCTCGCCTCCCGGAGATACAATAGCTTGAAGAGCAGTGCCATTGAAATTCACTATACTTGTCGCCTCAGTAAACCCGGCCGTGCCATAATCATTCCAGTTTCCGCCAAGATTAATGGTATTGGCAATTGGCGCAATACGGCCAGCGGTAATCGTGAGATTATTTTGAACGGTCAGGTTATTCGTCAGCGTCACCGTATTGCCGGTAGATATCACATTATAAAAGTTCATTCCGGCGCTCGTAACGTTCAGGTTATTACCGCCGAATACGACGGTAGAAGCAAAGCTCGAAGCATCTACAGTTCCACTGCTGTAGGTCCAGTCACGACTCTCCGAAATATTTCCTTTCAGCGTCAGCGTCCCTCCGGATTTATTGATCACTACGAATGGTAAACGATTCTGACTGATCGCAATGCCTGTTCCGTCCATAGCCTGACTGCCTGCGCCCACAATATGTAAAGTGGCTGTGCCACCACCGGTGGCAAAAGTATTTTTCAAAAAAATATTTCCGTTGATATTTATGTTTCCGGTATTGATGGTTATTCTCCTGATGCCTGCCATTATAAAATCACCCAACGCGGTTAGTGTAGTGGCTGCGGGAACAGTAAAAGTCCGATTCGTATTGGCGAGAAATTCTACATTATTCAGACTGATACTGCCGTTGATAGTGTAATTGCCCGTCGTTCCATCAACAAAGCAATAGGTTGAGCTTCCGGCATTGACAGTTCCAGCCACATATGAAAATGTATTTGAAGACGCGGGAAAATTGAACAGCTTCAGCGTTCCGGAAGGTTTGTTGATTGTCAGCGCCGGGAGTGCACCGAGACCTGCTGTATTAGTTCCCGTAAAATTCTGTGTTCCGGGACCTATGATATTTACAGAAGCTGAACCACCGTCTCCGGCGGCCGTATTGGTAATATTGATATCTCCCGTTACATCAATATTGCCATTATTTAGATTGTAGGCGGATGTTCCGCTCAAATTGAGACTATTGGTAACAAGTATGTTTCCAGTTGAATTGATATTATAATTGAATCCATTTCCAACAAATTCCAGCGTGAAAAAAGTAGGACTCGTGCCGGATATATTCGTAGCTCCGGTAGCATTGAATTTTACTGTGCCGTTGTTATGTGTGAAAATGCCGCTTGTAAACGCCGGATTTCCATCGATTTCGAGCGTAGCAGATGTGGCAGTAAAATTGGTTCCGTTTAAAGTAAAATTTCCTCCGATCGTAATATCGGATGAACCACCGAGGAACAGGCCCGCTGAAAATGTAGCGTCGTGTGATATGGCGATCGTATGAGCACCCTGTGTTATGATGCCAGTATATCCGGCATTTATCGTTAAACTCATGATATTCACCGCAATATCAATAGTGCAATTACCACGTCTGACATTATTGAATGTTACGGCATCTCCGGCAACCGGTACACTGAAACCACCGGCACCACCGGAAACATTCGACCAGTTGGCAGTACTATTCCAGTTAGACGGGGCGACGGATACCCAGAAACGATTGGCGGCACGTGTTTGGAAAGATAGGGACAGAATAAAAACTAAACATAGGCTGGATATGGTCAGTTTCATATATATTGGACTTAGTGATTACTATTGGACTAGGTGCTTACCCTTAAGCGGTATTAGGTGCTTACCCTTAAGTGGTACTAAGTGTTTATGCTTAGTACAAGAGGAATCAAACGGTCTAGTTTTTAGAATATTGTATTCATTTTCAATGAGATCAGAACTTTCTCCTTTTTTACCAGGGAAATAAAACTAAAACCAGTCGCCTGGGTAAAAAACGTCAGAACGACAACCCTCGACGTTGACTGGGGCACGATCGTTTCGGAACTCATTCTCGCAGAAGATATCCCGGACTATGCCTTTCGGTATATCCTTGGTTTTTCGCAACTGGAAATCATTTATTATTTTGATAAAGCAGGGGAGGATAAGACACTATATGTACGCAGGCCAAGGGGCAATCCGGATTATCCCGAGATGGGTATTTTCGCCCAGCGAAACAAGGACCGGCCTAATCAGATCGGCTTGAGCACTGTGGAGTTAATCTGGCATAGAGGAAGATCGATTGGCGTGAGAATGCTCGATGCGATCGACGGAACACCCGTACTTGAAATCAAGCCGGAATACAGAGAATTCCGTCCGTCTGTTGAAATCCGTCAGCCGGCCTTGGTTGCTGATTTAATGAGAAATTATTTTTTTTAAGCATAATGCATAAAGCGCAAGGGGCAAATCGAAAGCCACGTATTGATAAGTAAAATAATAGATTCTTAAACTTATTCTTAAAATACTTTACGCTTTGTGATTTACACTTGCCCAAAGTGTTTTTTTATCGCCAGGGGATAATCAGTCAGGGCAATTTGGGGATCGGGAATTTCCGGATGCCATAATTTCTCCCATTCAAAACTATAATAACCGGGATAATTATTTTTGTAAAGCAGATCAATGGCCTGGAAGATGGGCACGATGCCCGTTCCGAGCAGAACATATTCTTCCTTACTGTTTTCAATTTTTAGATCCTTGATATGGGTATGCCGTATAAAGGGTTTCAAAGAGGCATACACTTCTTCCGGAGTTTCTTTGGTAGCGATCCACATATTGCAGACATCCCATACCAGCCCTACATGCGGGCTGGCGGCACCCTCCATCACAACCAGGAGATCCTTTTTATAAATCAGTTCACCATGTGATTCCAATAAAACGGTTACATTGGTATTGGAGGCATATGCAGCCAATTCTTTTAATCCGTCAATGATCAGGTTCAAAGTTTCCTGCCGGTCACGATCTTTGGGTATTTGATTCGGGAAAACCCGGATATACGGGCAATTCAGTTTCGCCGCAAGGTCAATAAACCTCTTTCCTTCGTCGAGGTTTTTTGTTCTTTCCTCTCCCTTTGGAAAGTGAAGCGCACAAGACGAACCCAGATCTACAAATTTCAAACCACGGTCATTCATCTTTTTCATAGTAGTCGAAATAGTCTCCGTGTTTGAGAACTCAGGTACGAGGGGGAGTTCCATCTGACGAAGAATTCCCCTGACTTCGATACCGCTGTATTGATTGTCCCTTGCAAAATCAATGATTTTATCAAAACTCCAGTCCGGGCAGCCCAGTGTAGAGAAAGACAACTTCAAGGAGGTTTCTTTCTTTATAGAAAGGAGAGAAGGAAGTGTTACCAGGCTAAGTCCCGACAGTAAGAATTTTTTTCTTGAAATCAATTTCATGATAGCTGTATTAGTTTAAATCGTTTTTTCGAATTTGTTCATGGATACAGGTATCGAATTTAAATCTTCTATGCGCACGCCGACCCGGATAGCTTTTAGTCCGTCCACACCCTGCAGGGCCTCCAGGTCGAGTTCTTCCAGATCATCCAGCAAAAGGTTTTCATCCTGCAACTCCCTGATAAACCCTTTAAATTCCTGCGCGTCCCGTTCGTCAAAATAAATAACGGCAATTTTTCCCGGTTGGGTGAGACGTTCATTCGTATCAAGAATCAGTACTTTATCGATTCTTTTCTTAATGATTTGATAGCGGATATTATATGCGCCTTCCACGTCGAATCTTCGTTCATCTTTTCTAAAAGTAATATCGATTGTTTGCGGATGCACAAATAAAAGCTGTGTTGTTTGTAAAGGAAAATCCATATCCGGCACGAGGTCCTGAACCAGGTGTACGACTTGAATCATGGATCGCAATTGCCAGCGTCTCATCTCCTGTAAATGTTCTTTCTTAAATGACTCATGGGGAACGATGGATTGTCCTACATAGATGTCATATTCAACTCCGTCTGTTCTGAATTTCTCGAAGTAACAGGGAAATATGTTCAGAAGGTCCGTTGATGCATTTTCGAAATAATTATTGACGGTTGAATTTAGCTTCTTAATGGTTGTTTCGAGTAAGCGTCTGTTTTCAAAAGCGATCCCGTTTTCCTCATCAATTGATTGGAAATAAGGTATCAGGAAGTCGGTCGATTCGGGTTCAGCTTGCAGTAGATTTTCAAATTCATATTGAACGTCCAAATTTAAAAATTCATTCAGCCTGACTTCCTGTTGTGTCGTTAAAGGTTCCTGTATTATCTGCCGCCAGCTATTTGCCGTGGTCATGATTCGTTCAAGCTGTGGATTTTCGTTGTAATTGAAGGAAGACAATGCATTGATCAGCGTCCTGAGCTGAATCGTGTAATCCTTTTCCAGCGCCTGATTGCGAAGAATGGTGGAATTTCTGATATCCACCGCCCCATATAGCGGGTGTAGATTTTTAAAAATTATATTTTCTACTGTGTCAACTCCATCTACATTATCTCTTTCTTCATTGCTATGATCCCTGAGATAATGCCAGGCTGCTTCATTGAATTTCCATTGAACTGCCGGCTGTATACTGGTAAATTTTTCCTTTATGATATTTTCAATACGACGGTTAAAACGCGCAATGATATCCTGTATGAGCTGGGTCATAATAGAAAGAACGGGTTTCAGTCGCACCATCTGACCCTCACTCAACATAGGCATACCTGTCATAGTGCTGACTTCAAAAAATCCGGTTACCTGTTCATGGTGATAAATCGGGAACATTACATATGTACCGATGCCAGCCTGGCGGAAAGCGTCTCCGACTAATTCAGGCAGTTGGCTTTCCTTGTCACTGGCTGACCATATAATCATTCTTGGGTTGCTGGAGAAATCATTCCTGAGTTTGGAAAATTCTTTTTTTGAAACATCGAAGTTCCAGCAGGCCTGAAGTATGATGCTATAGGGAATTTTCTCATAAATCAATGCGGGACGGTCATTAATAGAAAAGAAGGGGACTAGTCCGAATTGGTAATCCTTACTGCCAACCACCGTCTGCAGAGCATGTGTAATCTCATCAAACAACGGACGTTTATCTTTTTCAGTATGATGGATCACAAGTTTACCGACCTGTTCAACAGCCTGCTCTGCCGTCACATCGGTCAGGGTAATAATGCTGAATCCCCTTGCTTCGAATTGGTTCAGAGAAATTGTTTTTTGTATTTTTTTGAATTCCTCACCCCACACAGAGGCAGGTGACATGGAAGAGCAATCCATTGCCGGTAATTGATTGATTGGCCGGATATCAATAAAACGTGTGTCGATATTTACCTGGAAATATTTATCCAGTCCCGTATCCGGATCTTCGAACTTCCGGATCCATTCCGTTTTCTTTAAATACGGCAGGGCGTATACATTTTCAAGCAACATGCCGTACTGTAATTCTCTCATGATCTTTTCAGATTCACTATCCGCATTTCCCATTGCCGGGTCAAGTACAACCGGGTGTTCAAGGCATTCCATGAGCGTATGAAATCCATCGGTGCTGTAAAATATTTGCGGGGACAGCGGACTGCTGAGCGCCCACAAACTATTCTCATCGGCTGCCAGTGGCAGGAGGCAGGTAGAAACCAGTTCCAGCATTTCTTCATATTCACTGACTTTTTCAAGCGGAACATTGTTTGAGAGTTCTGGAAATTTTTTAAACTTCTTGATGATCCACTTGAAATATGGAATTTTGATTGATGGCCCCGTCTGAATACTGGTCTTTAAAAAATCAATAAATTTTTTGAATGAGATCACTGACTTGAAACTATTTTCAAAGTGAATCTTCTTACTGATATGTATTAAATCTGCTTTCATGATCCTAAAATCTGAATCCTAAAGAAAAACAAGGATACCAACCTTCCACTGAATGTGCAGCCACGATTTGTATGACTGCCATTTGCGCGGGTGAAAAATATAATCCGATGCCGGTACCGTTGTGCCATTGATGGGAATAATCATTTTTTTCCCAGACCCGTCCTATATCATAAAATCCAAATATCCCCAACTGACCTGGTAAAATATAATTTGCAAAATCTGCAAGTTTTAATCTCAATTCAAGATTATTGAATACGCTGTTCACGCCTGAAAAGCGATATTGGGAATAACCCAGCAGATTTCCCTGACCCCCCAAAAATGCAGTCTGATAAAAGGCAGGATTTCCAGCAGTCAGAGTGCCACCTACACGATCTGCCAATACCAATGTGGAACGGTCATTCAGACTTTTGAATAGCGTAACACTCGCTTTTAATTGTCCATAAGATTTTGAAGCAGTATTTAACCCCTGCCACGCGGCCATTTGAACTGATATCGAGGAACCCCAGGTCGGGATCATTTTGCTATTGCGAAGATCCTGATTAAAGTTAAATATGAATCCGGCATGAACACGATCACTTCCAATACTGCTGCTGTCATAGGTTTTTACCTCCCCTGGTTGTAGAATAAATCTTCCTTCATTGTCGCTTGGAGTAAAATGATAATATTGAATCGCAGGACCCATACTGAAACTGGACCGTCGCCCATTGAAATTCCAGCGAAGCGCCGGAAGCGCCTGATAAAGGTTGAAACGGGTGCGATAATATCTTTTGTAGTCACCGGTTTTATTGATAACCGTCTCATTTCCGTTACCAAAAAAATTCTGGGTATTCTGTGGAGCATAAGCAAAAGCCTGCATTGTCAGATCGGCACTTCCCAATACGGAAGTCCATTCCCCTTTATAACTTGCACTGAAAGCGCTGGTTGAAAATGAATGATTTACCATGATCTGATATCGACTGGAAAAAGGATTTTTACGAAACCCTGCCTGCTCAGTGTGGTCAAAACCTACACCAATCAGCAAACCGTCATCCCGATTTATAGCAATATTTAACAAAGGCATCGTAACATTATACAAATTCACTGGCACAAATGTTGTATTTGCGGTATCGGTAGAAATATATTTTATGAAACGGCTGCTATCACCGTAAAAAACCGGATCCACCTTATTATAAAGCTTTATTCTTTTTTTCGAGTCTTCAACCCGGTAGACCTTTCTTCCGTCTCGTCCGATGATCCTGAGGGCAATCGAAGAAGTTTTGTTTTCAATGGATACACTGTCATCCCCATCGCTCATATAAATCCTGATTTCTTTTGTTAACCCCGCTTCGAATGTCTTGTCCATCAATTCACCCTTCACTTCCCCATTCTTATTGATTTTTCGTATGGTCACCCGCATCGAACCACCGGCGGCATCCCGGATGTTGACCCATTCATTTTTATCACTCAGTTTGATGTCTGCAATTTTATTGATGAACTTATAATAGGATTCCATTGCCCGGGGCATATCTTCCCTTCGCTGTTTCAATTCATTTAATAAAACTTCATGACGTAGCTGGAAGCGACCAGGGTACAGAAAAAAAAGATAATAAGGCAAGGGTAATTATTTTCCAAAAAATGCAGAAGCGATAATAAATGCAATGACCGACAAGATCAGCCCGAACATAAATACATTGTAAGAAATTCGCAGCAGCTGATATTTTTTCCCCAAAACTTTTCCCTGCGCAAATCCATCCATAATCAGGCTTCCATACAGATAGTCCTTGTCTCCCATCATCTTTTCCATTCCTTCTTTATAGTCGGGAAGTTTCATCCGGTAAAAATTTCCAAAGAATAGAAGGTTTACTTTTTTTTCTTCGATATCCTTTTTGGAAAAAATACCATTCGGAATGGTCGGACGGGTAGCGAGAATAGAAAATATAATCGTAGTCAGGCTGGTTGCCAGTAACATAAATGTCGGGATCATTAGATAGCTGTTTTCATCCAGTTTTCGCAATAGTAAACTGATCACTGCTGAAAGTATGATCGAATTCACAGTTATCATGATATGCGCTTTGTTGTCTGCCATATCACTCAAACGCTGAGAATTGGAGGAACTCACCCGGAACATCGTTTCTATTCCCCGTTCGGGTCGTTCATTTTTATCCTTGTCCTTTTTATGTTTTTCATGATGATGCGTTGCTTCATCCGTAAATTCGCCGGTGACCAATGGTGATTTGGGACGCAGATCGTGTTGAAATTTGGATTCGGATTTTTCTTTTAGTTCCTCCAGATTTTTTTGCTTCTGGTCATTCAATAACAGCTTTGCATATTCTGTACGATAAGTATGCGATTCAAGGAAATTGATGGTTTTTACTCTCCAGTCATCTTTCGATATTTTGATATTCGTTACTTCTTCTGCTTCTTTTCGCATGGTCTTATTCAGTTCACTGAAGTGTGAAGTCCCCAGGTGGTAGAGGTCAGCGTCGCAAACGATTTCTTCGAGCAGATTATGCGGGTCCTGCGGCAGTTTGGTTGCCAGAATACAACCCTTTATAGCATCGATATCCACGCCTGACAGACCGAGATTTCCGAGAAATATAGCGGCCGCCCCGGCACCTTCTGCTTCATGATTCGCCCTCTCTAAAGTATACCCGAGATCGTGCAGCCATGCTGACGCGACCACGATAAAATAATCGCGCTCGCCGAGCTGATAATGATGGGCAATCTGTTTGGCATAGGATGCCACAGATTCCGTATGCCGGAGATTGTGGTAAAGCAGATTATTCAGATTCGTATGATCAAAAGAATCCCTGGCGTATTTCTCAACTTTATTGAGCATTAGTGGATAGTCCATAATTATTTATTACTATAAATTTAAGGTTTATCAAGCCTAAAGCCCAAAGCCCAATGCCTAAAACTATTATGAGTTATATGTATTTAAAACAAATCAGCACCAGAGGGTGCTGACGTTGTTGATACTTTGTGTTATGTAAATAAATTCCAGCCTAAGGTAGTTTTAGGCTTTGAGCTTTAGGCTTTAAGCTTAGTAAGTCACTCCAATCAATGAATGATCCTTGGTTTCAAGTAATGAAGAACCCATAAGGAATTCATCTACTTTACGGGCACATTCCCTGCCTTCGCTAATGGCCCAAACGACCAACGACTGACCTCTGCGCATATCGCCGGCAACAAATATTTTCTTGATATTGGTCTGATAAGATTTTTCTGCAGCCCTTACATTGCCGCGTTCATCGAGTTCCAGCCCCAGTTCATTCACAAGTCCTTCATGTTGTGGATGTACAAATCCCATGGCCAATAGCGCGAGTTCGCAGGGGATTGTCTCTTCTGTTCCGGGTACCTCCACAAATTTTGCCGGTCTGCCGTCATCTGCCATTTTCCAGTCCAGCTGAACAATTTTGAGGGCTTTCAGATTTCCATTTTCATCACCGATGAATTCCTTTGTGGCCATGGCCCATTGCCTTTCAACCCCTTCTTCGTGTGATGACGTTGTTTTCATAACCATGGGATAAGTTGGCCAGGGCATATAGGCAGTTCGTTCTTTTGGTGGCTGAGGAAGCAATTCAAATTGGGTTATTGTTTTGGCAGCATGCCGGTTGGACGTTCCGACACAATCACTTCCTGTATCACCACCACCTATTACGATCACATTTTTCCCCATGGCAAAAATATCTTCCTCCAATACCGTAACACCCCGAACTCTTTGATTTTGTTGTTTCAGAAAGTCCATGGCAAAATAAGTTCCTTTCAGTTCACGGCCCGGCACGGTCAAATCCCTTGGAATAGTAGAACCGCCACATAGTATGATGGCATGGAAATCACGGGTCAGTTCATCGATCCGGATATCCACACCCACATTTGAATTGCAACGGAATACAACGCCTTCCAGCTCGAGCAGGCTGATTCTGCGATCAATGATCCATTTCTCCAGTTTGAAGTCAGGTATGCCGTATCGCAATAGACCACCGGGGGCATCATCCCTTTCGAAAACAGTCACCGTATGGCCCGCCGAATTTAATTGAGCGGCAGCAGCCAGTCCGGCAGGTCCTGAGCCGACGACTGCAATTTTTTTTCCTGTGCGGATATTGGGCTGTTTTGCTTTTACAAAACCTTTCTCAAATGCGATTTCAATAATATGTTTTTCGATCTCTTCGATGGCAACAGCGGGCTGGTTTATCCCCAGCACACAACTGGTTTCGCAGGGAGCCGGACAAATTCTGCCGGTAAATTCAGGGAAATTATTTGTCGTAATCAGGATATCGTAAGCATCCTGCCAGGCTTTGCGGTAAACGGCATCGTTAAATTCAGGAATCACATTTCCGAGCGGACATCCATGGTGACAAAAAGGAATGCCGCAGTTCATACAGCGGGCCGCCTGTTTGTTCAATTGTTCCGGCTCATATAAATTCACAAATTCTTTGTAATCCTTTCTTCTTTCCTGTACAGGTCGTTTAGAAGGCAGTTCACGGTTATACTCCAGAAACCCCGTTGGTTTACCCATTGCTTTTTTCTTAAAATTGATGATCAGGAATTGACGCCTACACGGGCCTTCTTTTCTTGCAATACTTTTTTATAATCTTTTGGAAACACTTTCACGAAATTCCGGAGCTGGTTTTCAAAATCCTCCAATACAAATTTCGCAACCGTACTTCCGGTATAAGTATAGTGGCGGGAAATCATATCCTTCATTTCCCGGATGTCCTCTTCATTCAATGGATCCAGGTCAATCATTTCCGGATTGCAGAGCGAAGGAAAATTTCCATCTACATTATATACATACGCGATTCCTCCGCTCATACCAGCAGCAAAATTCCGCCCGGTAGAACCCAGAATCAATACCCTGCCACCTGTCATGTATTCACAACCATGATCTCCGATGCCTTCCACCACCGCATTTGCGCCGGAATTTCGAACAGCAAACCGTTCTCCGGCTTTGCCCCTGATAAAGGCTTCACCTGATGTAGCTCCATAAAACGCCACATTGCCGATGATAAAATTTTCCTCCGGAACAAATCCTGCATCGGGTGCCGGATAAACAATTAACCTTGCACCGGACAATCCCTTCCCGAAATAATCATTTGCGTCTCCTTCGAGTTCAAGTGTAACGCCAGAAGTGTTGAATGCGCCAAAGCTCTGGCCAGCAGTTCCTTTCAGTTTGAAATGAATGGTATCAGCAGGAAGTCCTTTCGATTTATATAGTTTAGAGATTTCGTTGGATAGAATGGTACCGATGGTTCGGTTGGTATTCTTTACATTAAATGCCGCAGATATTTTCAGCCCCGATTCGAGTGCCGGCCTGGCTGCTGCCAGCAGTTGCCAATCCAGAACATCTTCAAGACCATGGTCCTGATCTTCTGAATGATGGATACCAGTGTACATAGAAGTCGGTTCTTTAAATAAAATCGGAGACAGATTTAATTTTTTCGATTTCCAATGCTTCAGGTTATCATTTGCCTCGAGACATTCTACCTGGCCCACCATTTCATCCACGGTTCGGAATCCCAGTTCAGCCATGATCTCGCGTAATTCCCTGGTCAGAAATTTAAACAGGTTTACAACGTGATCAGCATTACCCGCAAAACGTTTTCTCAATTCAGGATCCTGCGTGGCTACACCCACCGGGCAGGTATTCAAATGACATTTACGCATCATGATGCAACCTTCTACTACGAGTGCTGCGGTTGCCACACCCCATTCTTCAGCTCCGAGTAAAGTAGCAATGGCCACATCACGACCGGTTTTTAATTGTCCATCGGTTTGCAAAACAACACGACTGCGTAATTTATTTTTCACCAGTGTCTGATGAGACTCCGCCAATCCCAATTCCCAGGGCAAACCGGTATGACGGATAGAACTGATGGGAGATGCACCGGTGCCGCCATCATGGCCGGAAATCAGGATTACGTCCGATTTTGCTTTTGCAACACCCGCTGCAATTGTACCGACGCCTGCTTTGGAAACCAGTTTTACATTAATTCTCGCATTGCGGTTTGAATTTTTCAAATCGAATATCAACTGTGCAAGATCCTCAATAGAATAAATATCATGATGCGGCGGCGGAGAAATAAGTCCGACACCCGGTGTTGAATGCCTGACCTTCCCGATCCACTCATCTACTTTATGCCCGGGTAATTGTCCGCCTTCTCCGGGTTTCGCCCCCTGTGCCATTTTGATTTGTAATTCATCAGCCTGTGTAAGGTAATAGCTGGTAACACCAAATCTCGCAGAAGCAACTTGTTTAATGGCTGAACGCATGGAATCGCCATTTGCCAATGGTTCAAAACGAAACTCATCTTCGCCCCCTTCGCCAGTATTACTTTTTCCACCAATACGGTTCATGGCAATTGCCAGGGTAGAATGGGCTTCATGTGAAATAGATCCGAAACTCATGGCGCCCGTTGCAAATCTTCTCATGATGCTTTCTTCCGGTTCCACTTCTTCCATTGAAATGGTTGGACGGTTTCTTTTGAATTGGAACAAACTTCTGATGGTAGCAGTTTTTTCCATCTGATCGTTCACCAGCTTTGAATATTTTTTGAACGATGCATAATCGTTCATATGAGTTGAATATTGCAGATAGTGAATGGTGTTCGGATTGAAGAGATGAAATTCTCCTTTCCGTTTCCATTGATATACGCCACCGGTTGGTAAGCGTTCCACCGGGATGTCTTTGCGGGTAAATGCGAATAAATGTTTAGCGAGCGTTTCGCGCGCAATTTCATCCAGTCCCATTCCCTGGATACGGGACGTTGCACCGGTAAAATATTTATCGACCACGGAATTGTTTAATCCAATGATTTCAAATATCTGGGCACCCTGGTAAGACTGCAATGTGGAGATTCCCATTTTAGAGAATACTTTCAACAATCCCTCATTGACCGCCTTGATATAATTTTTTCTCAGGTATTCAGGTTCAAAACTGGTTTGCAATTTTCCCGTTTTCTGCGCATCGTGTATCGTTGCGAATGCCAGATAAGGATTAATAGCAGTTGCGCCGAATCCAATAAGACAGGCATAGTGGTGTACTTCCCAAACATCGCCCGCTTCCACGATAATGCCTACCTGTCCGCGTAATCCCTTCCTGATTAAATGATGATGAACAGCAGCCACTGCAAGTAGCGATGGAATTGGAGCATGATCCGAATCAATAGCCCGGTCAGATAATATTAGTACCTCAAATCCGTCTTTCGCAGCATCTACGGCATAACGGCAAAGCCTTTCTAAACCTGCTTGTAAGGAACCTGGTTTTTCATCGGCCCTGAAATAAAGCTGTAATGTTTTTGCCTGAAAGATTCCCGTATCTATACTTCGGATTTTTTCGAGTTCGTGGTTTGTCAGTACCGGGTGTTTTAAGGCCACACAATGACAGGCAAGCGGATCTTCCACCAGCAGATTTCCGTTGTTACCTGCAAAAGTTGCCAGGGACATGACCAAACGTTCGCGGATCGGATCGATCGGAGGGTTGGTTACCTGCGCGAATAATTGTTTGAAATAACTGCTTAGATGTTGTGGCTCATCACTGAGTACCGCCAGGGGTATATCAGATCCCATGGAACCTATGGGTTCCTTTCCATCCAATGCCATCGGCGTGATGATGGATTCAACGTCCTCTGTTGTATAACCGAAAGCCTTCTGATATTTAAAAATCTGGTCATGCTGTAATTCAGTAAACGCAACGCGTGGTTCAGGTAATTCTTCGAGCCGGATCTTGTATTTGTTCAACCATTCAGCATATGGTCTTGAAGAACAAATTTTATTCTTGATCTCATCATCGCTGATGATTCTTCCCTGTTCCATATCTACCACGAACATTTTTCCTGGCTGAAGTCTACCTTTTTCTCGGATGATTTTCTGATCTATGGGAAGAACGCCGGTTTCTGAAGCCATGATGACACGGTCGTCAGTGGTAACGCAATAGCGGGACGGGCGCAGTCCGTTTCTGTCGAGTGTAGCTCCAATCATTTTTCCATCGGTGAAAGAGATTGAAGCGGGCCCATCCCAGGGTTCCATTAAAGATGCATGATATTCGTAAAATGCTTTTTTTATCGGGTCCATCTGTTCATTGCCATCCCAGGCTTCGGGGATCAGCATCATCATCACGTGGGGCAGGGAACGGCCGCAGAGCAACAGCAACTCGATCATATTGTCCAGACAGGCAGAGTCTGATTGTCCTTCCGTTATCAGCGGAAGCATCATCTCCATTTCTTCTTTTGTGAAGTAGGGAGATTCAAAACCTTTTTCACTGGTCTTTAGCCAGTTCAGGTTTCCCTGAACCGTATTGATTTCACCATTGTGTGCGATATAACGGAAGGGTTGTGCGAGTTTCCAGGAAGGGAAGGTATTGGTAGCGAAACGGGAGTGGATGAGCCCGAATGCGGAGACGATGCGGTTATTTGTCAGATCAGGAAAATAATGACGTACCTGTTTGCTTGTGAGTTGACCCTTATAGACGACTGTTTTGTATGAGAGCGAAGCGAGATAAAATCCAATTGGGTCTTTCTTAACCGAGCTCTCTATGAGATGACTGGAATAATTCCGCAGTATAAATAATTTACGTTCAAATTCTTCCGGGTCATTGAAATGGTCTGGACTGGCAATAAATACCTGTTCAATATCCGGTTCAACAGAAAGGGCGGTAGGTCCGATTCCGTCGGGGTTCACCGGAACTTTACGGTAACCCAATACTTCAAGGCCCAGTTTTTCAGCTGCGCGGTTAAAAATATCC
>JABDFX010000026.1 GCA_013286315.1 Bacteroidota bacterium
AAAAGGGCGAATGAAATTGCCAGCATGGTGGTGATCGGGGAAGTGGGAGACCGGGATGTGGTTTTGATTGATGATATCTGTGATACGGGCGGAACCCTGGCGAAGGCTGCGGGCCTGTTGAAGGAAAAAGGAGCCAGGAGTGTGAGAGCACTTTGTACGCATCCGGTGATGAGTGGAAATGCCTACACGAATATCGAGAACAGTGTTTTGGAAGAGCTGGTGGTTTGTGATACCATTCCGCTGAAGCAGAAATGTTCCAAGATCAAAGTACTGAGTGTAGCGGAACTATTTGCGATCGCCATCCGGAATGCCTTTGAAAACAGGAGTATTACCGGATTGTTTATCCACTCACAGCTCAGGAACAAATAAGGTATTTTTTAAATCAAATATAAACATGCAAACAATTACAATCGAAGGACAACTCAGGACCGGACTCGGCAAAACAGCCACCCGTCTACTCCGCTCTGAGGGAAAAGTGCCCGGTGTAATTTACGGGGGTGCTCGCGAACTGAATTTTTCAGCGCCAGTGACGGCTTTCAAGACCCTGGTATACACACCGGATTTCCAATTAGTAGAAGTTAAACTGGACGGAACGACGCATCGTTGTATCCTTAAAGAAATCCAGTTCGACAAAGTAACGGACGCTCTCAATCACCTGGATTTCATGGAACTGGTGGAAGACAAAAAAGTAATCGCAACCATTCCGTTAAAATTTACCGGTGCCGCAAAAGGCGTCAAGGATGGTGGAAAACTGATTACGAAAATGAAAAGTCTGAAAGTTAAAACGCTGCCGAAATTCCTGCGCGAAAACATCGAAGTGGACCTCACCAATCTCGAATTGAATGGTAATATTCGTGTGGAAGATGTGAAAGCACCAAACTACGAGATCCTGAATTCCCCGAGAATTCCGGTTGCATCCATTGTGCTGACACGTGTTTTGAAACAGGAAGAAACAACCGCTGCTACCGGGGCACCTGCACCTGCATCTGCTGCGCCTACAGCTGCTGCACCTGCTGCCGCTGCAAAAGCGCCTGCTGCAAAACCCGCCGCCAAGAAGTAGTATTAAATCATAGTTTTAAAAGGCTGTTTCAACTGCTGGAACAGCCTTTTTTTAATTGTTAATTGTCAATTGTTAATTGTTAATCGACTTCCATACTTCCATTCTTCCATACTTTCATACTATGTATCTCATCGCTGGCCTGGGTAATATTGGTTCCGAATACGAAGGGACGCGCCATAATATCGGGTTTGAGGTGGTGGATCTGCTTGCATCTAAACAAGGTGTGAAATTCGTTACGGACCGGTTGGCAAGTGTCGCAGAAATATCTTTTCGGGGTAAAACGCTGACCTGTATTAAACCGGCTACATATATGAATCTGAGCGGTAAAGCAGTGAAGTTCTGGCTTGAAAAAAAGAAAATCCCGCTGGAACGCCTGCTCGTGATTACCGATGATATCGCCCTTCCGTTATCCCGGTTGCGTTTGAGGGGAAATGGGACCGATGCGGGGCATAACGGACTAAAAAGCATTTTTTCCGAACTGCAGACCGATCAATATCCGCGTCTCAGATACGGTATTGGGAATGATTTTCCACGCGGTATGCAAGTTGAATGGGTGTTGGGGAGATGGCGGGAAGAGGATCTGCCGCTTATAAAAATAAAAAATGAAAAGGCCGTTCAGGTGGTTGAAAGCTTTGTATATATGGGGCTGGAAAGGACGATGAATGATTACAACAAAATAGAGATAACGCTATGATTTGTAATTGGGAATCATTATTTTAGCAGTCGCATTTCTATCGGGTTCAGAGCCCGGTCCACTTCCTATGCCGAAACCCCCGCCTTTCCAGGCCTTTTGAACACAACGAGAATCTTCTATTTAAAACCTTAATCGAATATGAAAATATTCTGCGTCGGGCGTAACTACGTTGCGCATGCTATTGAACTGAACAACGATGTGCCGGATGAGCCGGTCATCTTCATGAAACCTAAAAGCGCCCTGTTACAGGCCCATACTCCTTTCTATTATCCGGAGTTTACCAACGAACTGCATTATGAATGCGAGCTGGTGTTGCGTATTTCAAAAAACGGGAAATATATACAGGATCGTTTTGCTTCCAAGTATTATGACGCCGTAAGCGTAGGCATCGATTTTACTGCCCGGGATATTCAGAACGAACTGAAGGAAAAAGGACTGCCCTGGGAAAAGGCCAAGGCCTGGGATAATTCAGCTGCTGTCGGAAAATGGACACCTATACAGAATGTGAAAAATAAAAAGGAAATCAACTTTGGTCTGTATAAAAATAAGGAATTGGTGCAGTCGGGTAAATCAAGCCTCATGCTGCACAATTTTGACCAGATCGTAGCGTATATTTCTACATACTTTTCCATCAACATCGGAGATCTCATTTTTACAGGCACACCAGCCGGTGTAGGTGAGTGTGTCGTCGGCGACGAACTCGAAGCATTTATTGAAGAAGAAAGTATGTTGTCTCTCGAGATTAAGTAAATCCACATCTTCACTGCAGGCTTGATGAGGATTTGAGAAAACGATTTCCAAAGTTCCCGATCCACTCCTGCCGCAGAGGTGATGAAGATTTGAAAATATGATTTTCAAACTTCCCGATTCTGTCCCGGATAAGCCGGGACCAAATGATTGCAATGGTCGATGCCGGAATATTAATTCGCGCCTTTAGATTGATGGCCACGGCACGCGCCATGGCGTCCACCTATGAACAAAACAGGCAGGTCTGCAAATACGTCCACTCTACCTCATCCGGTCATGAAGCGATTCAGCTGGCCACCGCTTTTCAACTTTTAACAGAGGACTATGTGAGTCCTTATTACCGTGACGAAAGTATGTTGCTGGGACTGGGATTTTCTCCCGAGATCCTCATGCGACAACTGCTCGCCAGGGGAAATGATATTTTCACCGGCGGAAAAGTATATTATACACATCCAAATTTCCGGGGCGCAGACAAACCTACCATCATACATCAGAGCAGTGCGACCGGTATGCAGGCGATTCCCGCTACGGGCATCGCACAGGGATTGGCTTTTCTGGAAAAAACAAATCCGGGCCTGCAACGGCCACTCGTGCTTTGTTCCTTCGGCGACGCCAGTATAACCGAGGGGGAAGTGAGTGAAGCTTTTCAGGTGGCTGTATTGAAAAAACTTCCCATCATTTATCTGGTGCAGGACAATGAATGGGGCATCAGCGTTTCGTCTGATGAAGCCAGGAGCATGGACGCGTTTGAATATGCTGCAGGTTTTCCCGGCATGGAAAGAATCAAGATTGACGGTTCTGATTTTGAACAGTCGTTCAATTGCATGGAACAGGTTTTCCGGTACGTGCGTGAATACAGAACGCCCTATCTCGTGCAGGCGCGAGTGCCCCTGTTAACGCACCATACCAGCGGTGTGAGGATGGAAGCCTACCGCACAGAGGAGGATCTTATAAAACACCGCGCAGCGGATCCCCTGATTCTTATTAAAAGGCAATTACAAAGGCATGGCGTTTCCGGGGAATATATAGCTGATATTGAAAAAGAAGCGGCAATTCAAGTTGCATCAGATTTCAAAATGGCAATGGCTTCTCCCGAACCAGAACCCGCCACAGCTGGCGAATATATTTTTGTTCCAACAACCGTATTACATGAATCCGGGGAACGCGTCCCTGCGAACGCAAAAAAAATTCCGATGGTGGACGCCGTGCTGTATGCGCTCCGTGAGATCATGGAAGACTTCCCGGAAGCCATCATGTACGGACAGGATATCGGAAGAAGACTGGGCGGCGTGTTCCGCGAAACAGCCACACTGGCTGTACAGTTTGGGGATGACCGGGTTTTCAATACCGCGATTCAGGAAGCATACATTATTGGCTCAACAGCCGGTATGTGTGCGACTGGTTTAAAACCCATCGTGGAAATTCAATTCGGCGATTATATTTTTCCGGGATTTAATCAGCTCGTTACCGAGATTGCGAAATCATGTTACCTGAGCTGCGGAAAATTTCCTGTCCAGACGCTGATCCGTGTTCCCGTGGGTGCTTACCAGGGCGGGGGACCGTATCACAGCGGTTCAATCGAAACTACACTGTTATCGGTAAAAGGATTAAAAATAGTTTATCCATCCAATGCGGCCGATATGAAAGGATTGATGAAAGCTGCTTTCCTGGATCCCAACCCGGTGATCATGCTCGAACATAAAGGTCTTTACTGGAGTAAGGTTCCGGGAACGGAGGATGCGAAAACGCCTGAACCATCCCGCGATTATATTATCCCGCTGGGAAAAGCGTCTATAGCGCTGAAAGCTTCATCCGCTGCGGTGGAAAACGGAGAATCGGCAGCTGTGATAACATATGGAATGGGCGTTTACTGGGCGATGGCTGCTGCAAAAAAATTACCGGGTCAGATTGAAATCGTGGATCTGCGTTGTTTGTTCCCGTTAGATGAAGAACTCATTTTCGAGACCGTGCGTCTTCACGGAAAATGCCTGGTGCTCACAGAAGATGCGCAGAATAATTCCTTTGCGGAAGCGCTGGCGGCGCGGATCTCCAAAGCATGTTTCAAATCGCTGGATGCTGCGGTAGAAGTTCTTGGAGCGATGAATGTGCCCGCTATTCCCATGAATGTTTTATTGGAAAATGAAGTTCTACCCAATGGCTTGAAGGTGGAATCTGCGTTACGAAACTTACTTTCACAATAGTCACAATTCGGGAATGTGGAATTGTGCATAACTCCACAATTTCACATTACCAAATTGTGACTAAGAATTATCTTCTTTAGTTAGCGGTTTAACCCTAAAGGCCGGTGTGACGTAATCATCCGGCAAATGATCCGGAGGAACGGTGGACTGATTTCCATCACGGATATACTTGTAATGGGCCGACATGATTTCAACGCCGGCTTCATTAAACATATCCTGAATATTCTGATGCAGATTGGAGTACGTATTTTGCTGTTTAAATGCATCGCGGGTGTATGCATTAATCTGGTAACTGACATAAAAATCATCCAGGCTGGTCTGAAATACAAAGGGAGCCGGATCTTTTTCAATTAACTCCGTTGCCAATGCGGCTTTGATCAACAAGTCGTGAATCATTCTCCAGGGGTTTTCATAACCAATGGTCACGGTTGTATGAATGATCAAACCATTCTCTTTTGCTTCGGCGCTGAAATTGGTCGTATGACTGTTCATCACAGTAGAATTGGGAATCGAAATGATTTCATTTTTAATGGTTTTTATCCGCGTAACCAGCAGGGATTTTTCCATCACATCACCAGTGGCATCGCCGATTTTTACCCTGTCACCAATCTTATAGGCACGCATATAAGTCAACACGAGGCCGGCGACTATATTACTCAATGCACCTGCGGATCCAAAAGTGAATAGCACACCGAGGAAAACGGATACACCTTTGAAGATCTGTGAATCAGATCCGGGCAGATAGGGGAAAATAATAATCAGCGCGAAAGCCAGGATCAGCACGCGTATAATCTGAAAAGTCGGATTCGCCCAGTCCACATAAAACCCGGGAATTTTAAGCGCACCTCTTTCAATTTCATTTTTAAAATAATGTAAAATGCGCAGCAGGTACCGGAAAAATATGATCAGTACGATGACGGTGAAAAAATTGGGCAGGTAGTACCAGACTGATATCAAAATATGTTTGACCGGATTGAGAAAATATGAAATCAGCTTTGCTGCAAATCCACCCGTCCAAGGGAAAATGCCCAGAAGAACGGGCAGGGTCAGGTATATTAAAGTGAGAATGATGATCCATTTAGCGAGTTTGGCAAGGGCAAATATCAGGCTTAGCTGACGATTCGTATCCAGGAATTCATAATTACGTATTTTAAAGCCCCTCAGAGAACTTCCCCGTTGTTTTTCAATTTTATTTTTAATCCATTTAAATATTTTATTGATAAAGAAAATAATCAGAATGAGCACACCGAGCACCCCTACTGCCATGGCAAAATCCCTGATCAGCGCCGACAAGCTATTCTCCTCTTTGTATTTTCTGATCGCAACCGAAATCTTTGTTCTATAATTTTCCGCCAGCGATTCTTTCGTTGAATTCATCCATACTGCATCCAGTTCTGAAATGCTCGTGATCACTTCATCCTTGTAGTTGATATCCATAGTTAGTTCAGATGGGACGATTATTAGTGAATCTTCTTTAAAATAATAATCCTCCGCCTGTTTAAGTATCCGGCCGGAAACTGCTTTTGCCCGTTCATCCGGCGAGTAACTTCCAATTTTTGCAAATACAAAGAATATTGTATCATCGGAAAGAACTACCGGATATCCGCTATAGATTGATCGCAGCGAATCGATTTTCAGCCTTTGAAGTACTTTTCGCAGCGAGTCCCTTAATTTAATCTGGTCTCTTTCGGAAGTAATCGACTGTTTTTTTTTATTGTCGTTCGCACCCAGTTTGAGAAGTTCATATTTCAACTGCAGAAGCCGGATGGAATCTCCCATCTGATCGGCTCTGACAGATTGAAATTCATCCGTCTCATGAGAAAGGATTTGATTTTTTCCCGAATCTGTCGCTTTTACATTGACCGGGACTTGTTTTCTTAATGAGTCAGACTGTGCATAGAGGGGATAGATGCCGGCAAAAATCAACGGCAGAACAGAAGCCACTGTGATAATAATCCGGTTCATTTCTTACTTAATAAATTTAAGATCGCCCCTAGGGTTGATAGCTAAAGCTGACTTTCTGTTTTCCGATCATCAGGTCAAAATTTCCGGGTTCAGTAACCGTTTTCAGATCGGCATTTACAAAAGCCAGATCAGCTGCTGTGAGTGTGAAAGAAACAGTTTGTGTTTCGCCAGCCTTCAGATCGATTTTTTTAAACGCCCGCAAGCGTTGCATATTGGGTGTTATGCTGGCATACTGCTGGTGACTGTAGAGTTCAACCGTATGCTTTCCTTCCCTTGCTCCGGCATTCGTTATGGGAATCGTGATTGTGAGACTGCCTGATCCTTTTAAAGATGATGAGCTGAGACTGATCGGTCCATAAGTAAACTGGGTATAACTCAAACCCCATCCAAATGGAAACAGGGGGTTGTATCCGTCCCAGGTCATGTCTGCATTGAAAATTTCGCGTACGTCTTCGGTATGTTTCCGGTCATACAGTACGATTTCACCTGAGTACCGCGGATAGGAGTAAGGAAGAATGCCACCGGGATTATAATCACCAAACAATACGTCGGCAATCGCTTCGGCAGTTTTCTTTCCCGACCAGTATGCCAACAAAATTCCGTTCATGGAAGGTTCGATGGATGAAATGAGGCGTGGCCTGCCTTCTGTTAAAACCAGGATCACTGGTTTTCCAGTCGCAGCGGCGGTTCTGGCAAGTGCCATTTGATTCTCAGGCAGGGCCAGATCGCTGATATTACCGGGACTTTCTGCATACGCGTTTTCTCCCAGGCACAATACAATCACATCCGCATCCCGGGCGGCAGATCTTAACCGGGCTGTGTCGAAGTTTTGTGTATTGTCAAATCCCTTTGCACTCAGAACACTTGCTTTGCCTCCGGTTTTTTCGGCGATGGTTTGTCCGATCGTTTTGCTGTCGGCGGGATACCATTGTTCCTGGTTTCCCTGCCAGGTGTAGGACCAGGCTCCGTTCAATGGTGCAAGGCTGCTGGCCGAGGGACCGGCGACCAATACCTTTTTATCTTTTGAGAGGGGAAGAATATTGTTTTGATTTTTCAACAAGGTCATCGCCTCCTGAGCTGCCTGCAGCGCTGCCTGCTGATATTCCGGCCTGCCGAAATTTGCAAACGATGCAGGTTCCGGATAGGGATTATCAAAAAGTCCCAGGCTATACTTCAATAAAAGAATCCGTTTTACAGCATCATTGATACGGCTGACGGGGACTTCGTTTTTCTGTACTGCTTCTTTCAATAAATCAAAAAAAGAATAATCCATGGGCACCATACTCATATCGATGCCCGCATTGATTGCCATAACGACCGCCTGGCGGGGACTGTTGGCAACGAGGTGGCGGGTGTGCAACCGTATGATATCTTCCCAGTCAGTAACGATCACACCCTGGAATCCCAATTCAGTTCTCAATACATCCGTGAGTAAATATTTACTGGCGTGAACGGGTATACCGTTAATCTCTCCGGAATTGATCATGATCGTAGCCGCACCTGCTTTGATGGCTTCGCGAAACTGCGGAATAAAATATTCACGCAATTCAATTTCGGGAATATAAGACGGGCTGCGGTCCTTACCCGAACGCGGCGCGGAATAAGCAAGGTAATGTTTCATACAGGCAGCTACGGCCGTTGGGTTGGTCAATCCGTCAGCCTGGTAAGCGTGGACCGCTGTTGCACCCAAGGTCTTACCGATATAAACATCTTCTCCGAATGTTTCGGGAAATCTTGACCAGAGGGGTTGACGCCCGCAATCCAGTACCGGTGCGAATTCCCAGCGTACACCCGATGCGCGCAGTTCATTGGCCGTGATATGAGCGGCCAACGCCACCAGGTCGGGGTTGCGGGTTGCGGCCATCGCAATATTCTGCGGAAATAAAGTTGAGTTAAGCGTATATGTTTGTCCGTGCATTCCGTCGAGACCGTAGATCACCGGAATTTTCAATCTGGATTTTTTTGCTTCATCCTGGATTTCGGTTTGTACGGCCCTCCATTTTTCTACAGAGAGTGCATGGGCGGTGGTATTTAAAATGGAACCTACTTTATAATCCAATACGGCGTGTTTGAGTGCTTCCGGATCCAGGGAGCCGTCTTCGTTTCCACCGCCGCCTTTGGCAACGACGCCCAGGGTGACCTGGGTCATCTGTCCGATTTTTTCATCCAGCGTCATATCACTGATCAGCTTGTCGACCTTTTTGCTGATCTCCTGCGTTTGTGCATGCAGGTTAGTACAGAAAGAAAGGAGCAGTAGAGCGGCAGGCAATCGGTTTAGTAACATACTTAGTTGTTTTAGTCAGGGACACTAAGATAGCAGGATTCGTCAGAATCCGGGGCGGATTTATTCATTCCGGACCAGGCGGGCATGCAGGTTTTTTAGCGTAGCGGCGGGGTCGGAGCTCAGGCCAGGATGTACTTTGGAACATTGCAGCACCGTACTGCGCGTAGCTGTTAACCAGCGAAACCGGGAACCCATGTCGAGCTTTCCAATCGGTCCGGCGTGGGAACCGCCCTTGCAGATTTCGCAGAATGCAGAAAGATGTTTTTTTATTTCGGTCATGTCCAGTCCCGGCGAAAGAG
Source organism: Bacteroidota bacterium (assembly GCA_013286315.1). Lineage (GTDB taxonomy): Bacteria > Bacteroidota > Bacteroidia > Chitinophagales > Chitinophagaceae > Puia. The sequence continues at coordinate 9,251 of JABDFX010000026.1, forward strand.
CGCGCAGTCTTTCTTCATCCAAAGTAAAAGACGCATCCAGATAAGCAAGGGACTGGCAATAGATGATCACACCCACATTCATGAATTCTTCCCTTTCCACTTTGGGAACAACACGGATCATCGCATATTCAAACGAGTGCTGCTCTGGCATTTTGTGCTTCTTTTATAAAAATTTCCGATGCCCCCAGCCTGATCTGCAGGAACCGCAAATAAATATCCCTGGCTTCAACAGCCGGAGGCCCCTCTTTGTCAAACCATTCATCCGGTACAAGATCCACAATCGCTTTCAGTTTTTTAGAGGTCAGGATGGACCGGAATAACTCATCCGTTTCTTCCAACAGATCCGCGTAGGGAAGCAATACATGATTCCTAACCTGCGGGAAATGGTTTTCTGCTTTCAGTTCCCAATTCTCCGGTGAATAATGAAAATATAATGACGCACCATGATCTATCAACCAGAGCTCCGTGTTCCATACCAGCATATTGGTATTATTGGATGTACGGTCAACATTGGTGAGAAAACAATCCAGCCAGACGATCTCAGAGGCCAGCCGGACGTTTACAGGTGTTACTATCGGATCGAAACTGATGGCGCCGGAAAGATAGTGAAGGCCGATATTCAGTCCGACGCTTGCTTTGAGCAGATCCTGAATTTCTTCATCTGGCTCTGTACGTCCGAAGGCTGAATCGAGCTGGGCGAAAACTATTTCCGGAACATGTAATCCCAGAACACGTGCTATTTCGCCTCCGATCAATTCGGCTATCAGTGATTTACTGCCCTGCCCGGCACCACGAAATTTTACAACATATAAAAAACCATCATTTGCTTCCGCAATGGCGGGCAGCGATCCGCCCTCCCGCAGGGGTGTTATATATCTTATTACCTGTACTTGCCGGATTTCCGGATGAAAGGCGGACAATAGTTGATTTATTTATTCAAAGCTAGTTGTTAAAGAGCAAATCTCCGACTGTGAAAAACGTGCCCGCTATATCCGTCAGAGCGGGACGTTATCTAAAATATATTATCTTAGACGCTGTGAAAAAAATAGTCACGATCATTACTGTCCCGCTGCTGATATTGCTCATTTTCAGTAGTTACACTTTCATAAAAAATTACCGCAAGAAAGCTGAAGCCAACCGGTTGTACAAAGAGGGTCTGAAACCCATCATGGATATAAACAACCAGTTCAATCCGCAGGCAGAATTAAATTTTTATGATTCACTGGCCAAACAGCCTATGCCACAAGAGCAACTGTTTGTGATTTTTGCATACAGGGCCTTTGCGCTGCTGAAACTGGGGAAAGAAAAAGAAGCTGCCGAGATTTTGGAAAATATACACATGGTAAGAGAAGATAACGGGGATCAATTATCCAAACTGATTGAAGAAAACCTGGCATTGTCCTACCTGCGTCTGGGGGAAAGAAACAATTGCGTTCATAATCATTCTGCTGAATCCTGCATATTTCCCATCCGGGGGTCCGGGGTATATGTAGATCCATATGCTACACAAAAAGCCATTCAGTTATATGAAAATATTTTAAAAAAAGATTCCGGCGACTTGTCATCCAGATGGCTGCTGAATATCGCCTACATGACGATCGGGACCTATCCTTCACAGGTACCTGCGAAATGGCTGATACCAGGAATGGATAAGGATAGTTCCCTGTATAAATTGAAAGCATTTAAAAATATGGCGGGCGATTTAAATATCGCCGGACCGATGCAGATGTCGGGTGGCGCCATCGTGGATGATTTTAATAACGACGGCTACCTGGATATCGTTACTTCCTCCACTTCACTGGATGAGGCCATGCACTTTTATAAAAACAATGCGGATGGAACATTTACAGACGCTTCACAGAGTTCCGGCATTGGCCTGATCAAAGGCGTGCTGAATCTGATTCAGGCAGACTATAACAATGATGGTTATGCGGATATTTTTGTTTTGAGAGGGGCCTGGTATGGTGAATATGGCAAACAGCCGAATACATTACTAAAAAATAATGGCGACGGAACTTTTACAGATGTTACGATTGAGAGTGGACTGCTTTCTTTTCATCCTACCCAGACAGGAACCTGGGCAGATTTTAACAACGATGGCTGGCTGGATCTTTATATCGGGAATGAAACCATGACTCCCGATCATCCGCACCCTGCAGAATTATATATTAATAACCAGGATGGGACCTTTACAAATGTTGCATCAGAATCGGGAACTGCGATTACGCATTTCATGAAAGGTGTGGTGACTGCCGATTATAATAACGACGGATGGCCCGATATTTTTGTTTCCTGTTTCGATGGGAAAAGAATACTGCTAAAAAATAAAGGGATCAAAGGAAAGATCCCGCAGTTCGAAGATGTTACAAAGGAGGCCGGCTTAGACAACGATAGTACTTCAACCTTTCCAACCTGGTTCTGGGATTATGATAATGACGGATGGCCCGACATTTTTGAATGCGGATTTGAGTATGGGAAAAATCTGTCCAGCACACTGGCGGCAGAAGCGCTGCACCGGCCGATGAAAAATCCCAGCAGAATGTATCTGTACCATAATAATCATGATGGCACATTTACGAACGTAGCGAAACAAACGGGGTTGGAAAAACCCGTTTTTGCCATGGGTGCGAATTTTGGTGATGTAGACAATGACGGCTGGCTGGATATGTACCTGGGAACAGGCAACCCGGATTTCAAATCGCTTATCCCGAACCGGATGTTCAAAAATATTTCGGGACAACAATTTGCGGAGGTTACGGGATCAGCCAGGGTGGGCAATTTACAAAAGGGTCATGGTGTTGCCTTTGCGGATATTAATAATGATGGCAGTCAGGATATTTATATCAATGTAGGTGGTGCTTATCCGGGAGATGCCTATTATAATTCTTTTTATGTTAATCCCGGACAGAATAATAATCACTGGATCAGTATTTTACTCGAAGGAGATAAAAGCAACCGGTCGGCCATCGGTGCGCATATTTCTGTTTCATTCAATGACAGCGGAACAAAGAGAACGGTGTATATGGATGTAAATTCCGGTGGAAGTTTTGGCGCCAACCCGCTTAGAAAAGAAATCGGGATCGGACGTGCGTCCGTGATTGATGAATTAATTATTAAATGGCCGACAACAGGAACCATCCAGAAATTTAAAAATATCAAACCCAATCAATTTATTAAAATCAAAGAAGGTGTGAATCAGATTGAGAAAATGAATCTGAAAGTTCTCGAATTTAAAGAAGGTAAGGGCGAGATGAAAATGATGGATATGCCGGATATGAAATAAAGGAACACTATAGGGGTTGCACGGTCCGTTTATGCATCCATTCACTCGCCCAAGCAAGTTTGGCTCGTTCATGTATGCAAAAACCCTTCTGCAAAGCTGAAGGGTTTTTTTATGTGCGGAAGAGGAGATTAGCTTCGCTGATCTCTGGTGGGGGAGGTTACATATCAAGCAATGCGTTCGCTTCGCTCACTTGCATTGTTATTTTCTCCGCTTTTTCCAAGCAAGCTTGAAAAAGCTTCGAAAACTACAATGCCCGCATATGCGGGCATTGCTTGATATGTGCGGAAGAGGAGATTAGCTACGCTGATCTCTGGTGGGGAGGTTACATATCAAGCAATGCGTTCGCTTCGCTCACTTGCATTGTTATTTTCTCCGCTTTTTCCAAGCAAGCTTGAAAAAGCTTCGAAAACTACAATGCCCGCATATGCGGGCATTGCTTGATATGTGCGGAAGAGGAGATTAGCTACGCTGATCTCTGGTGGGGAGGTTACATATCAAGCAATGCGTTCGCTTCGCTCACTTGCATTGTTATTTTCTCCGCTTTTTCCAAGCAAGCTTGAAAAAGCTTCGAAAACTACAATGCCCGCATATGCGGGCATTGCTTGATATGTGCGGAAGAGGAGATTCGAACTCCCACGCCAGTTACGGCGCTACCACCTCAAAGTAGTGCGTCTACCAGTTTCGCCACCTCCGCAGCCAGGACTTTAAAATGGACTGCAAAAATAGCTCTTCCCATTAAAATTCCCACCGAAGATTTTATGAAGGGATCAAATTTTAGAAAGGATAATCCGGAACGTGGTTCCTTTACCCAAATCCGACTGTTTTACAAATAATTCGCCCTTGTGGTAGGTTTCAATGATCCGTTTTGACAGGGAGAGTCCCAGACCCCAGCCTCTTTTTTTTGTAGTAAATCCAGGGTCGAAAACACGCCTTACATTACCGGGCGAAATACCCCTGCCCGTATCACTCACATCAATGGTAACCTGCTTTGCTTCATCTTTTATATTGATATCAATATGTCCTTTCCCCTCCATCGCATCCAGGGCATTTTTTAATAAGTTTTCAATCACCCAGTCAAATAAGGGAGGGGAGATATTTGAATCAATTTGTTCATGCCCGTTCTTTTCAAAACTGAACTGCACTTTGGATGTGGTTCGCCTGCGCATATAATCCAGCATTTGCTGAATCTGTGGTACCAGGTCAGACTTTTCAAGTTGTGGAATGCTCCCGATCTTACTGAAGCGGTCAGAAACCAGTTTCAGCCTGTCCACATCTTTTTGTAATTCAGAAACTGTTTCATCCGGTGTGCCCTGTTCTTTTAACATTTCAATCCAGCCCTGCAGGGATGACAGGGGTGTGCCCAGCTGATGAGCCGTTTCCTTGGCCATACCCGCCCAAACCTGGTTCTGCGTAGCACGGTTCTGCGTACTGATGGAATAAATGATAAAAAATATCAGCACGGCTACCAGCATTAACTGGATGAGGGGATAGTATCGAACCTGATCAAGCAATACGGTATGTCCGAAGTAATAACGGTTGGCGGTATACGGCGAATCGCTCCATTTGATTTCCAGCGGAAGATTTTGCGAGCGATAAATTTCAAGTTGTTTGTGCAGATAATTTTTATCCCGTTCAACTTTTATCGTGTCCAGGTTAAAATAACTGATGATACTATCGTGCTCATTGGTTTCAATGATGGGTATGGAATGCTGTTCATTTCGTATCAGGTTTGGCAGGGTAAGATCCGGATTTAAAACAGCCTTACTTGCCGCCAGCCATTGTTCTATTTTCTGCTGTTCCTCCCTTCTGATCTTCTGGGCGAGGAATTGAGAATAGAAAATCGTTGCGCAAACAATGGCAATTCCAAGAAGTGCAAGGAACCAGCGCCAGTTAAATCTAAATCCACTCATGCCGCTAATGTAGGCAAAGCGCGGGAATTCATATTTCACTGATTGTTTACGACCCAAAGGCTTATTTTTGGCGCTCCTTTTTATTCCCTAATTCATTATAAGCTTGGCTAAAGTCTCGGTTGTCATTATCAATTTTAACGGTCGAAAATACCTGGAGCAGTTTATTCCCTCCGTATTGGCAAGCACCTATCCCGGTATGGAACTCATCGTTGCGGATAATGCCTCTACCGACGACTCCCTGGATTTTCTCAGAATGCATTTTCCTGCTGTCCGGATCATTGAACTGAAAAGAAATCACGGTTATGCGGGTGGATATAATATGGCTTTGAAAGAAGTAAATTCGGAATTTTATGTATTGCTGAATTCGGATGTGGAGGTCACGCCGGGATGGATTGAGCCCGTGATTGAGTTGATGGAAAAGGACCGGACGATCGGTGCCTGTCAGCCGAAGATTTTAAGTTATTATAAGAAGGACCAGTTTGAATATTCGGGTGGGGCCGGGGGCTGGCTGGATTGTCTGGGTTATCCCTTTGCGCGAGGACGGATTTTTGATATCTGCGAAATTGACAAGGGGCAATATAATGATGCGCAATCCATTTTCTGGGCGAGTGGCGCTGCTTTATTTGTAAGAGCTGAATTATTTCATGAGGCAAAAGGTTTCGATACTTATTTCTTTGCCCATATGGAGGAAATTGATTTTTGCTGGCGACTGCAGTTGCTGGGATATCAGATTTATGCCTGTCCCGCTTCCGAGGTATACCATATAGGCGGTGGAACATTGCCGAAGGGAAACGAGAGAAAAGTATTTTTGAACTTCCGGAACAATATGATCATGCTTGCGAAAAATCTTCCGAAGCGCCAGTCCATCTGGAAGATCCCGCTCCGGGTGCTGATGGATTTTACATCGGCTTTTAAATCTTTGTTTGCTGGACAAGCGGTTTATTTTTTCGCCGTCTGGGAGGCACATGCGGCTTTTTTCAAGTGGCTGATATTTAACCGGAGGAGTAGTGTTTTTCCTATAAGCCGAAAAGGCAGATTATCGGGCTGGTATCAGCATTGTGTGGCCTGGAAGCATTTTGTAGAGGGGAAGGAAACTTTTGATGAAATTGTCGGAGACAAAAGATGATTTTTTGACTGAATCTGCTATTTTTGCGCTGTAAATAACTGATTCTTATGAGCGAAGAAATAGAAGACTACAAAGACCCCAAGTTGAAAGATATCTCCTACAACTGGGTAAATTCTTCAGTTTTTCTGTTTTATCTGGAAGTATTTTGCATCATTGCCCTGCTGTTGGGTGGATGTTATGGTTTATATACACACCGGTATAAGGGTAAGCCTGAGGTTGTGGTTCCGGCCAATACCCAGTATACTCCTGAATACAAGTAGCAAAAAATTTCAAAAGGCGGCGGGGAATACTTATTTTTGCTGCCCTCTACAGTTCTTATGATCGGTTGACATGCGGAAGTAGCTCATTTGGTAGAGCGCGACCTTGCCAAGGTCGAGGTGGCCGGTTCGAGCCCGGTCTTCCGCTCTTATCCGCCGGAGCTTTAGCGAAGGCGGATCATATTTACCCCCGACCCGCAAGTCGGGGGATTTTTTTTACACCTACCCTGGTGGCGGAACAGGTAGACGCGCAGGACTTAAAATCCTGTCTGCAGAAATGCGGGTACGGGTTCGATTCCCGTCTGGGGTACTCTCTTCGGGCTGAAAGGCGAACGCCTAACGCTTAACGATTAACGCATCGAATGGCCGGATTTAGATCCGGTTTTTTATTGTTTCCCCTTATCAATTTTATTGTAATTAATCGATGTTAAATAGTTATTCTTTTCATTTCTATTTCTATATCCGGAAAGTGAAGCAGTTTCTATAAAAAATGAACATGATACTAAAAAATTTCTTCACGCAGTAAATACCCATTGACAGATCCTTTTGAAATCAGGTAATCCGGCAATGTCAATACCGTTTCTCTTAGCATACTATTTGTTTTGATTTTGGACCGATTAGTTTTACAAAGCGCCCTACAATTTTTCCCGTAAACCGGGTTAAGCTTCATCATAAGAGTAAACTCTTCAATGATGAGTTTTCGCTGCATCTGCTCAAAATATTTTCCCGACTAAGGGTAAACCATTAGTTACTTTTTCATACTTATGGCATTTTCAACGATTCAGGATAAGTTAATTCCTCGCTATATTATATTTAAAAAAATAACCTGTATGTTTAGGTTCAGACTCTGACATATTTAAAACAATGGTTTGTACCCCTGGATTGGTTTTGATCCGTATCGCGGCTATTTTATCCTTTTGCATACCCATTTGCCTATCTGCACAGCAACCGGTTTTCTCACCTGCGCCGCAGGATTCGCTGAAGTTGGCCGGACTTTTTATCGCGTATGAGCAGCAATACAAATCGGAAATTCACTCGCTCCCTTCCCTGTACAAAAAAGATCTGGAAGAGGTCTACAAACTTCGATGGGAATATATCCGTAAGAAATTCGACGAAAAAGAGATATATACTGAAACAGTATCCCAGAAATATCTGAACCAGCTGGTTGCGGAAATCAGAAAAGGCAATCCGGATTTACCAGCGGGATTTACCTGTTATTTCTCCAGAACACCAGTACCCAATGCCGAATATCTGGGACACGGAATCATTATTTTTAACATGGGTTTGTTCACCAGGCTTAACAATGAAGGAGAAGTTGTATATATTCTTTGCCATGAAATTTCACACTATCTTCTGCTTCATTCAGAACATCGCATGCAGCAATATGTGGCGAACCTGAATTCCAAAGAAACACAGGAAGCCCTGCGCAACATTAAAAAGTCGGAATATCAGAAAGGCCAGCAGTTCGAAAGTCTGTCGAAAGGACTTACGTTCGACAGTCGCCGGCACAGCAGGGATCACGAGTCCCAGGCCGATTCGCAGGCGGTGGAACTGATGCGCCGCACGGTATATAAAGTATCGAATGCGATGTCCGCATTGGCTCTATTGGATACAATCGACAATGATCCGTTGAATATGTCCGTTTATCTGCCCGATGTTTTCAACAGCCCTGAATTTCCGTTCAAAAAAAGATGGATCTCCTACGACCGGGGCCTGCTCGGTGGCCACGCTGTATTAAAAAAAGAAGCAATGGCAGATTCCCTGAAGACCCATCCGGATTGTCAGAAACGCATTGCTCTACTGACCGCTTTAACGAAATCATGGTCACAACCAACTGCACGCAGTTTTTTAGGAGACTCCGTTCAATTTTTATCCTTGCAAAACCGCTTCAGGTATGAGACCATTGAATATTGTTATCAGTTGAAAAATTATACGAGATCTCTCTTCCTTACGCTGGAATTATTAGCAACCCATTCCGATGATCCCTGGCTGGTTACAGAAGTAGGAATGGCCTTTAACGGAATGTACAACGCGCAAAAAAAGCATGCGCTAAGTAAAGTAACCGATTTGCCCGCTCCTTATTTTCCGGAAAACTATAATCTGGTATTGCAGTTTATACAAAATCTTTATCTCGACGAATTGATCTCAGTCAACTATTATTTTCTGAAAAAACACCATCCGCAAATGGACTTTTATAATCCCTATCTTACCACATTTGAAAACAGTCAGCAAATATTTAAAAATTAATCCCTAACATAATCGTATGATTCACCTTCAAAAAAAAGGACAATTCTTTTTTTCTTTGATCCTTACTTCCATGGTTAGTTTTTTTTCTACACACGCGACTGCTCAGGATAAACTGAGTTTCGATAAAGTGTATTCCGTTTATTTAAGAAACAGCGGTACCATTACCGCGCAGGGTCAGATCAAGGGATATTTTTTCCTTTATCAGAGTGATAAAGTGGACAAGCACACCAATGAATATACATTACAGATCCTGGATGAAAACCTGAACAAGGTGAGCAGTATCAAATTTGAGGATTCCAAAACACTCAGCCTGCTTGAATCAGCCTATGATGGAACGAGTATCTCTTTTCTCTTCAAGAATATAGAATCCAATACGTTGGACATGAAGATTTATACGCTGGAAGGAAAATTAAAATACACGTATTCACGGCCTTTCGACAAGCAAACAGATGATCTGATGAAACAGTATGCAACCATGCATACGGACGAAGGGACGAATAAAAATGTTTTCGATATCAGGGGGAATGGCTATGTTTCTGTTTTACCATTGAGGGATGGCAGTCAGCGCTCTTATGAAGTTGATTTTTTTTCCTCTCAAAGCAAGAAACAATGGATTTATACGCCGATGGACGAAGAAAAATATGCTTTCGCAGAATACCTTGGCAGCTCAGATAGTCTGGTCATTATTGAGGTTATGAAGAAGAATAAGGCGCTCAGCGGACAGATTACGTCACATCTGGTTGGTCTGAATTTTATGACCAGGAAAAAAGTGTTTGAACTTGAGGAAAGCAAGGAGCAATACAAGATTATGCCGGCGAGTGTTTCCTCCCTTCCTAGTGGAAATGTACTCGTTATGGGAGCTTATTACGACAAGAAAGAGAATATGCTGAAAGATTATGGACTCGGCATCGCGATTTATGAATTATCCGGTACCGGTAAAGTGATCAACCGGTCGTTCAATTCATGGGAGGGAGATTTTTCACGGTTTCTGCATACGGGGAGTAATGGTAAAATAGATGATATCGGATATCTGTATGTGCACCGGATGATCAGAACACCGGACAATAATTTATTCGTCGTCTGTGAAGGATATAAGAAACAAGTGAGCGCCGGCGGTATCGCACTGAGCGTATTGATGCAGACTCCTTCCGGCATTACAAAGGTGGTGGTAACGGATCTGGTGATCATGCAGTTTGATCCCCAGTATAAAATAACAGGGGCAACCATCTATCCTAAAACTCATAATACAGCTGTCGGCGGTGCGGTGAGTGACTATAATAGTCAGCATGCTCTGGCCGCTGCCATCAAAGCGCTGGGTGGTTTTGATTATGAATTCACTACCGGAGAGGCGGACAATTCAAATTTTACCATCTGTTATAAAAACTCTGAACGCACGGCGGATTATAAAGGAAAAACTTTTAATTCGATCCGTTATACGGGTACTAAATTTTCGACGGATAAGATCGAACTGAAAACAAATGCCAGCGATTCGAGAGTGTTTCCTGCGAAACCGGGTTCGGTGATGATCCTGGAATATTTTAAAAAAGAGAAAAAGCTGGACTTTCGTTTGGAGAAACTGGGTTAGAGATCTATTTTCTTAGAGGCGGTGATTTTGATGCCGCGAACACCTCTGTTCAGAAAACTCTGGCCTTACAGATTACCGGTTTAGTGAAGGAATCTGGCATCATCACGCTGTTTAGCAGAAAGAACCTGTGAATTTTACAACTTAAATATATAATTGTGTAAGGAAATATCTTATTGCCTGAGGTAAATTTATATCTCTCTCAGGCTTGCTATTTGAAATTCTTAATCTGTCATCATTTTTGTCAAATATTTCCTATGGCAAGCCCTTTTAGATATGTTTTTGATGATAACCTTTATTATTAATCCATCCTCAGGAGTATTTATGGATTGATTCCCTGATTACAAATTTCTTATTAATTAAACGAGTTTTTAGCATAAGTACGGTAAAGTTTGAACCCCGGACATTGTTGCCGGGGTTTTTTATTAAGTTGAGAATATTTCTCTCACAAATATGCATCCATGCTAAAAGGATTTCACAGAGTGCAGACGTGGGCTACGTAAAATTTATTTTCTTCCCATTTTTTGAAAGTGAAAAATGTCGTTTTCAGGGCTTTTATATAAAACGTATTATTTTTTATCTTGATAAATACTTTCGTTTCAGCCATGCCCTGACGGGTTCATCATATAATTTCAGCGCGGCCCAGGCCAGTAAAATAAATAATACAAATAATCCGATGGCGACGGGTATGATCGTCGCCGGTGTGGGTTTTTTGGTAGCCACCCAGGCGGTATAGATATAAATGAAAGGGTAATGTGTAATGTAGAGTGGGTAAGAAATGGCTCCGGAGAAACTGCAGATTTTTGCCCATCTCCCGCTGACCTGTCCGCCGGCGCCGGCAGAAACGATCAACGGAAAAGCAATCATTATACAGGCCGCCTCATACCAGCCCGTAAACTGATAAGTGGGTATGCAAAACAATAAAATCAAAACCAGTGAGCACATGTTGTAGGCCCTCGGTATGCGAATAAGTTTTCCCGTTCGAAATAAAAGTAAACCCGCAAAGAAAGGATACATCATCCGCACCATGGCTATCCAGAAACTATCGTAACCCCATCCGGTTGCAATATTGCCCCTGGATACACAAACCACAGTCAATATGATTCCGCTGATGACCACGATAACCCATAAAACAAGCCTGGTCATTTTTCTTCCAAACAAAGCATAAATCAGATTGGCAATGTATTCCTGCAATAACGACCAGCAGGGTCCGTCCAGTGAATGTGTTTCACCCCAGCCACGCACGTCGGGAGAAGGCAAGAGTGTCAATCCGATGAGCATGGTAACAATCAGCTTGAATATTCCAACGGAGTGACCCAGATTCGTGTAAGGATCAAACCAAAAGCCGATAGCTCCGATCAGGACGCCTAAAATGACCAGCGGATGCAGTCGTATCAATCTGATTTTGAAGAATTCCTTCATATTCATTTTACCCCACCTGTCATCATATGCATAACCGACAACAAAACCGGACAGCAGATAAAAGAAATCGACTGCCAGGTAACCATGAGGCGTAGGATGGTGGCCCACCACCGGAAAGTAGGCTTCAAATAAATGATATATGACCACCATGATGGCAGCTGTGCCTCGCAGTCCGTCGAGTATGGGGTAATGCGGTTTCATCAGATATGCTTGATCGTTATTTGGGCCTTAAGATACCCGATTGATTTGAATGTGCAAATTGAATATGGTCGAAGGGGCTGACATGATGAAGCCAATTGGGATAGCTGTAATTACAGATTTATACAAAGCGTCAAAGTGCGTAATAAAAAAATAAGGTCCTGGCTTCTGCTTATCACCATTGCAGGAGGTGCTGTCGCAGGTGCACTGATTGGAAATGCAATCGCAACGGATGATGGAGGAATAAATGGAGCAGCGAACAAGGGTGCAGGAATTCTTTTCGGGGGTATCCTGGGAGGGGAGTCGGCACGGTAACCGGGTCACTAATCTGCAATGCGTCAGATAAAAAATATATGATCAATGGTGACTGGAAGAGTTTTGAGGAAATGAAGAGAAGCCTGAATTATTGAAAGAAGAAATTATGGACGAGCAATCAAATACGGAGCCGGTGTCGACCGGTTCCTCATTTTATGATGCCTAATTCCTTTTCCACTTCTTCCGTTATATCCAACGTCGGTTTCGCATACATAACGGTATTTCCCTCACTCTTATCTAACACAACCTTATAGGACAACCTGCTGGCCGTTGATTGAACGGCAACATTTACCCGATCCTCAATGGGTTTTATTAATTCCTGTTTCTTTTTAAACAGGTCCCCTTCATATCCAAAACGCGCTCTCTGCAGATCGCGCAATTCCTTTTCATGATAAAAAATCTGATCTGATCTTTTTTTCTTCGACTCATCAGTCAGCAGGGGTTCATCCTTTTCAAAATCCTTATACATCTTTTCCAGGATGGCCTGTTTGTCGTCTATTTCTTTTTGCCATAAGGCTGTCAGGTTATTGAGTTTGGCCAGGGAATCCGGGTAGTCTGGCATTCTGGTCAATATGTATTTCGTATTCACAAACGCTATCTGCGCGGGGGAAACAAATGAAATGGCTGTAAAACAGAACAGGAAGAAGACGATTCTTTTCATATGGTTGAAGTTACTATTTTTCTGTCCCTGATTATTTAAGTATATTCCTTGATAAAAAATTTAACGTGAAATATTTATCGCTATTTATTTTTTTATTCTTTATCACCATCTCCTCCGGGATGGCTCAGTCAAAACAATTACCACATATTGCGATCGCGGGTCTCGCGATTGAGTCCAGTACGTTTTCGCCGGCCCTGACCGATGAAGCAGCTTTTCATGCAAAATATGGAGGAGATGTTTTTTCGCTCTATCCATTTCTGTCCATTGATTCCCCGCTTCGCAGCAGAGCAGTATGGATCCCAACCCTGGTGGGCGATGCACTGCCGGGTGGTGCCGTCACCAGGCAGGCCTATGAATCGCTGGTAGGTAAAACCCTTGATTCGCTGAGAAATCACCTTCCGTTAGATGGTCTTTATTTCGATATACATGGAGCGATGAGTGTAGTCGGGCTCGATGATCCCGAAGGAGATTTTATAACCAAAATACGGAAAGTGGTGGGCAGGAAAACCATCATTTCCACTTCCATGGATCTGCATGGAAATGTATCCTGGCGCCTGGCAGAAAATACCGATCTGATCACCTGTTTCCGGATGGCACCGCATGAAGATGCCATGGAAACCAGGGAAAGAGCCGTGGCGAATTTGCTAAAAAGAATCGAAAGCGGAAAGGGTAAGCCTGCTTATAAGGCCTGGATTTCCGTTCCCATATTATTGCCCGGTGAAAAAACGAGTACCCGGATAGAACCCGGCAAGTCCCTGTACGCGGCAGTTGCGCCGGCTGCTGCGCAGACCGGTATTATTGATGCGGCCATCTGGATCGGCTATGCCTGGGCCGATGAGCCGCGCAACCACGCCGTCGTTATGGTCACCGGAGATAATAAAGTGGTGGTGGCATCCGCCGCCGAAGAGCTTGCCCTTCGTTTCTGGATATACAGAAATGATTTTGCTTTTGTGGCACCTGTCGCCACGTTGAAAGAATGTCTCGACAGCGCAATAAAAAGTGATAAACATCCTTTTTTTATCAGTGATATGGGCGATAATCCCACGGCCGGTGGTGCGGGTGATGTCAGCTGGACATTAACCGAAATTCTAAAACGCCCTGAGTTTAAATCACCCGGCGGGCCCTCACTGATTTATGCATCCATTCCCGGGCCCGAACTGGTAAAAAGTGCTATCAAGGCGGGGATTGGTAAAACGGTTGATGGGTTTGCAGGTGCAAAAGTGGACAGCAGATACGCCCCACCGGTTCATATAAAAGGTACCGTTGAATCGATCGCCTATGGAGATAAAGACGCGGAAGTGGAAGCGGTTATCCGGGTTGGATCCGTACATATTATTGTCACCCAAAAGCGCAAGCCTTATCACCGAGAAATAGATTTTACCAGGCTGGGTCTGGATCCACGGAAAACGGATATTGTTGTCGTAAAAATCGGGTATCTGCAACCCGAACTGTATGCTATGCGGGCAGCCTGGATCATGGCGCTGACGCCGGGTGGTGTGGATCAAAACCTGGAGCGACTGAATTATAAAAGGATACAAAGACCCATGTTTCCACTGGATAAAAACATGAAAGATCCGGATTTGTCGGCTAAATGGGTTCCGGAGTCTGATTAAGCCCCGATTATCGTTGTGCCGGACTATCCTTTAGGGGGCTCTTTACGTATTGAGTAGTATAGAAAGACTGATCTTTAATAACAGGGAACTATTAAACATTAAGGCCAACAAATCTTGAAAGCTGTTCTGATTGTATACTTATTGACCTTGCCAGCCTGGGGATGGTCTCAAACCGATCGTTTAAAGGGACAGCTGGCTGCGACGGCATTTCCCATTTGCGCCCAGGATACATTTAAACAGGGGGTCCTGCCGAATGCTTACATTGCGGATATTATTATACCGGGCTGCGACCCGTTTAATGATTTTAATCCATTTTATTACAGGTTTTACTGTTTCACTTCCGGAAGTCTTGGATTTATCATTATACCAAATCTTCCAGCCGATAATTATGACTGGGTGCTTTTTGATGTTACCGGAGTGAATCCATCCCTGATATTTTCTGATACTTCACTTTTAGTGACCGGTAACCGTTCTTCGGTCCCGGGAAATACAGGCACGAGATTAAACGGAACAAATAATTCCAACTGCCTGATTGGAACCACTGACAATACATCAACATTTACGAAAATGCCCCAATTGATAAAGGGCCATGAATATCTGCTGCTGGTCACACATCCTTCCTCCGGGACACAAGGAGGATATTCGCTTGCTTTCGGCGGCGGCTCAGCCGTATTGAATGATCCTGCCTTGCCCGATCTGCTTTCCGTTGAAGTCAGCTGCGATAGAAAAACACTGACGGTCGGCCTTACAAAATTTGTGCTCTGTAACAGCCTGGCTCCCGACGGTTCAGATTTTTCAATAACGAATTATACAGGAACGATTGCGAATGCCGTCGGATTGAATTGCACTCCCCAGTTCGACTACGACTATATGGAACTCTCGCTGAGCGATCCATTACCCCCGGGGCAATATTCTCTCGTATTAAAAAACGGAACAGATCAGAACACCTTGTTGGATTATTGCGGAAGACAGATGCTGGTAGGCGATCATATCGATTTTATCGTGACGGGTACCCAGCCCACACTGGACAGTCTGATCCCGCCTGCCTGTGAACCCAATACCCTTCACCTCTTTTTTTCAAATCCAATCAAATGCAGTTCGATTGCGGCGGACGGGTCCGATTTCATCGTAACGGGCAGTTCAGCAGTAAGTATCACTCAGGCGTCAGGGGGCCTCTGCCCGGGAAATCTAACGAACCAGATAGATATTACCCTGGCTTCGCCCATCATGACAGCAGGCAGTTACCAAATCTCTGTAGACTCCGGAAGCGATGGCAATACACTGACCAACGCATGTGATATTTCAATGGCCGCCGGTTTATCGCTTCCTTTCGAGATCAAAACGCCTGTATCTGCGGCTTTTGATTATACTATTGCCTATGGATGCAGCCAGGATACTATTCAATTGAATTACCTTCCATCTGGTGGCATGAATCAGTCGGTATGGGATGTAGATACGGCATTTGTCAGCTCATCATTGAGCCCTTCTCTTATCGAAACCGTTTTTGGATTGAAGAATGTGCAGCATATAGTATCAAATGGTTTCTGCAGTGATACCCTGAGTAAAACAGTCAACCTGGATAACATTCTGACCGCCGCATTTAAAGCACCGAATGAAGTCTGTCCGAAAAATGCCATCGCTTTTACAAATAACAGTATTGGAAATATTGTTTCCTATCATTGGGATTTTGGTGACGGAACATCAAGTACGGATCAAACCCCCCCGAAACATTTGTATCCGGACTCTAAGGAAGCAGCGTCCTATTCAGTGCAACTGATTATCGAGGATCAGATGGGCTGCCAGGATACGACCAGCGAACAAATTACCAAACTGCAAACCTGCAATGTATCAGTACCCAATGCCTTCACGCCGAACGGCGATGGGAAAAATGATTTTCTGTATCCGCTGAATGCATATAATACAACGAACCTGGAGTTTCAGGTTTTTAACCGGTACGGTCAACGGGTTTTCGAAACTCGTGACTGGACGAAAAAATGGGATGGCAGAATAAATGGTCAGCCGGCAGAGACTGGAGGTTATGTATGGATGCTTACGTATACAGATGGCTCGGGGAAAAAACTATCCCAACAGGGTACAACGATACTGATCAGATAATGTAAAACACTTGTAATTGATCTATCCGCTGGCAACGTTTATGTTCATCAAACTGTCTTATAATCATCGTGAAAACTGCACTTTTCGTCATTCTGATTTTCAGTACCGGTCTTGGCTGGTCTCAAACATTCCCGGTTACCGGTCAACTGGCTTCCACTGCTTTTCCGGTTTGCGGTTCGGATACATTCAGACAGACTGTAGTTCCTACAGGTCATACCCATACTTTGCAGGTACCCGGATGTTCTGGTGACGGAGCTGTATATGCAGATACAAATCCCTTCTGGTATATATTCACCTGTTATTCTGCGGGGTCCCTCGGCTTCCTGATCACTCCCAATAATCTGGGTGATGACTACGACTGGATGTTGTATGATATTACCAACCACCAGACGAATGAAGTGTATACCAACACCTCTTTGATTGTAGCAGGAAACTGGGCCGGGACCTATGGGCTGACGGGTGCAAGGCCCGGAGGGGTTGCGACGATAGGCTGCGCGTCCTTTCCAAGCGATAATCATAATAGTTTCAGCGTAATGCCCAATTTGAAGCAGGGGCATACATACCTGCTGCTCGTCAGTCACTTCACTGACTCCCAAAGCGGTTATTCATTGTCGTTTGGAGGCGGCTCGGCGGTCATTACTGACACTTCGAAGGCTCATTTTAAGTCGGCCGATATCCATTGTGACAGGCAAACCCTGGTTGTTTTGCTAAATAAAAATATGCGATGTGCCAGTGTTGCCGCAGATGGTTCTGATTTTATAATTCCAACCAATCCTTCGGCAATCATACAGGCGACGGGTTATGGCTGCAACGGTTCATTTGATATGGATTCCATTTTAATTACACTGAACGCTCCATTGGCGCCGGGATCTTATTCTGTTGTTTCAAAGGTCGGAACAGACGATAATACATTAACGGATGACTGTGGTAATCAGCTGCCTGTTGGCGAGAGTCTTTCATTTGAAGTGCTTCCACCGCATGCCACTCCATTTGACAGTCTTTCGCCACCTCATTGCGCCCCAACAACCATTCAGCTCGTTTTTTCAGACATGATTCAGTGCAGCTCGATATCCCCCGACGGGTCGGATTTTTCTATTACAGGACCGAATCCGGTAGGTATCGTTTCTGCTATCGGTAATTGCGGGGGAAATGAGACGGCAAGTGTCATCAATATCACACTCTCTTCACCGATCGTAGCAGGTGGAAATTATCAGGTGACCCTGAAGACCGGTAATGATGGAAATACAATCGTCAATGAATGTGGAGTGGAAACTACCGCCGGAGATGCGATTCCTTTCGTAATAAAAGATACGGTATCAGCTTCATTCAATTACAGTATGAATCTGGGATGTAAATATGATACCCTTCATCTAAATTATGTTCAGGCAAACGGTGTGGATCAATGGCAATGGATCATTGATACAGTTGAAACCAGTTCGCTGCTCAGTCCGGACCTGGTTGAAACTGTTTTCGGACTTAAAACAGTACAACATATCGTAACCAATGGATTTTGCAGTGATTCGGTTACAGAAATTGTGAATCTGGATAATCTTACCAAAGCGTCCTTTGATTCACCGCATGATGTTTGCCCCAAAGATCTGCTCAGCATCAGTAATACCAGCATCGGCCATCTGGATTCCTGGTTCTGGTCCTTCGGGGATGGCGAAACGAGTACAGATCAGAATCCTCCTTTCCATTTGTTTCCGAATACAGCAGCCGGAAAAATCTATACCGTTACGCTGGTTGTTAAAAACGATATCGGTTGTTATGATACGACGAGCGAACAGATAACCAAATTGCAAAGTTGTTCAATTGCCGTTCCCAATGCATTTACGCCGAACGGCGACGGGAAGAACGATTACCTCTATCCGCTGAATGGTAATCTGGCAACCACCCTGGAGTTCCAGGTATATAACCGCTATGGACAGCTTGTTTTTGAAACACGCGACTGGTCAAGAAAATGGGATGGAACCATTGGAGGGAAACCTCAGCCATCAGGAACCTATGTCTGGATGCTTCACTATACAGATGGTGCTTCGGGCAAAAGTTTTTTTCTGAGGGGTACCAGCGTATTAATCCGGTGATTATATATTATCAACCGATGTCACTTCCTTTCTTCTAACGAGTATGCCCAACCTATTTCCCCCCAGGTTTATTTGTAACAAAGAGTGTTTTCAATCTTATCAGGGCTGTATTTTCCGAAATACATTTTGTTCCCCGGGATTAATGTATGATTCAGTATTGATCACGGTCAGGCTTATTTAAATGCAATTCCAAAGAAAAAAGTAGCACCAATCGATGCAGGCAGATTGTTTCCAAAACGTACCGGCATTCCCACAGCGACAAAAAGGCTGTTTTTCTTTGCCGGGCTAAAAGCTTTTGCCAGCACGGTGCCAAATCCATATCGACCCGCTGTTTCAAAAGCAACCCTTGTAATTAATGATAAGCCTTTCCTAAACCTGAAAATGGGACCGGGATCAAATATAAAATTGCTGACTTTGCTTAATCCGGCCGTGGTTGTGATAACAGGTCCCATATCGTAACTGAATCCAAAACGGTCGCTGTATAAAATATTGATTCCCGCTGCGAAGCCGATTGAAAAAGTATTGGAGGAATTCCAGGTAGTCGTTTTACTACTGGTGGAAACAATGGGTAGAAATAAACAACTGTAAGTGACAATTTTGGGAAATGAAGAAGGACCAGGAGCAGTTGACTGGCAATATAAACTCCTGGGCATGATAATAATAAGAAAAAGCATGAACAGGCTGGTTCTTATTATTATCATGGGGCTGTCCGGGATTATATTTTATCTCACAATGTATTCGTAACAGTCACTCGATAATACGGGTGCCATCGTTGCTGCATCCACGATCTGAAAGTCGATGTGAAAGGCTGATCCCCTGGGGACGCCTGTTACATCGCGAAACAATTCCTCATGACCGTCACCCTTGCCATCGGTTTTGATATCCTGTGCAACCAGCCCCTTTCCTAAAGTAAGCCATGACGTGTTGGTACAGGTGGTGGTATCGGAGAATGGATTTGCGGCTCTTTGAAGCAGGTAGGAATGATTGGGCAACAGATTGAATACATAAGTGTCCAGGGTTATTATACGGGCAGTATCGGGATCCTGGCGGAACTTGAGGAATCCAAATCCCTTGTTGGATTGATCCTTCAGATTTTCCGTATGAAACGTTACATCTAAATCAAAATGTTGCGGATCCTCTACCGGTTGAGACTTCTCGCAGGAAACAAATAATGAGATCATTAAAGTGAAGAGAGCCAGCGTGCCGATTATCGTGTGTAGTTGTTTTGTTCTCATAAAAAGAGGTTTAGTTGATGAAGTATTGATTCTGTTAAGCTATAACAAAGGCGGCCCGGGGAAATCGGCGGATTAGTAAACTGCGGGTTTCAATGAGTATTCGGAGCAGATTTGGAGTTTCCGGGCAAAAAAGGTTTATATTAGAATAGATTCTCCCGGTCCCTACCTGTATTAAACCCGATTTCACGTTCCAACCTGGTATAAATGGAAGGCAGTAATAATAAACGCCGGCGGTATAACTGGATATGGGCCATCATCCTGTTCGTTTTTGCCGGCTCCGTTATTTTCATTTATCAGATGTTTTTTAAAAGGGCAGTCTTCACCGGTAAGAATAAAACAGTAGCTGTTTTACCTTTTGCTAATCTGGGTGTTGATTCGTCAGAGGAATACCTAAATGATGGGATGACGGAGGAAATCATCAATCAGCTTTCAAAAATTAATGGTCTTCGCGTTACGCAGCGCAGTTCAGTGATGAAGTATAAGGGTCATGAAAAAAATGTACGTGAAATCGCAGATACATTACATGTTGCTGCTGTGCTGACAGGCGGAATCCGTAAATCAGGGAATAAATTAATCATCCAGGCCAACCTGATGGATGTCGGTTCCGGAAAATCAATCTGGAGTGAAAGTTTTGACCGTGATATCAATGATATATTTTCAATCCAGACGGAAGTGGCACAGTTGATAGCTGACAAGTTGAATACAGAAATATCGAATGATGAAATAAATAAAATCCATAGACGGTCAACGCAAAATCTTGAAGCATACGATAAGTATCTGGAGGGCCTTTATTGTTGGAATAAGGGTAACAGCGCCGCATTCAGGAAAGGAATCATTTATTTCAACCAGGCGATTCAGCTGGACTCCGGATATGCAAAAGCCTATTCCGGATTGGCAGATTGTTATTCAGCCTTGGGGTACGGCAGTTATGAAAAACCGGTAAATGTCTTTCTGAAAGCAGAACAGGCAGCCAGGAAAGCGATTCTACTGGATTCTACACTGGCTGATCCGCATACTTCACTGGGTTATATTATGCTTTATTATTACTGGGACTTGCGCGGTGCCCAGCAGGAATTTCTAACGGCTATACGCCTGAATCCGGGCTATGTAGTAGTCTATGAATCGTATTGTTATTGTCTGACTGCCATGGAGAAATTTCCCGAGGCCAGAGAAGTGATTGAAAAAGCAGTGCAACTTGATCCTTTATCGGCCAGATTGAATACGGATCTGGGATTTAATTTATACTATCTCCATCAATATGATCAGGCCATCACCGTCTTAAAGGCATCACTTGCACTCGATCCAAAATACCTTTTGGCGCATCTATGGCTCGCCAGGACTTATCAGGAAAAGAAAATGTTTAGTGAGGCCCTCGAGGAATACAATCGCACCCTGAAAATAATTAAAAACTGGTCCGTGGGATTGGGTGCGATTGGATATGTATATGGTATTACGGGTAAAAAGCAGGAAGCAGAAAAAATGCTGGATTCTCTGATCAGACTTTCCAGTTCAGTTTATATATCACCGTATGTATTCGCATTGGTGTATACTTCGGTGAATGACAAAGAAAATGCTTTCAGATGTTTGAACCAGGCATATGCCGACCATGCGAACTGGCTGGTCTGGCTCAAGTTGGATCCCCGCTGGCGATTACTCTATGATGACGAAAGATATGCAGCGCTTGTCGAAAAAATCGGCTTGCCAAAGTTCACCGGGAAATTCAGCAAACAATAAGAACAGCGCTAATCATAAATTTTTACAGGGATTTTTAATTTTACACAGGTTCCGGAAATATTTCCTTCAGCGTCTTTTAGTTCCTCAAAACCCACACCCAGATTTTCAAGCTGTGAGGGATCTGCCAATCGCAAGCGATTTCTTGTGAGTTCGATGCCCAGCGATTTTTTTGTTTCCTGTTCTTTAGTTTTCCCTGATGCCGAACCTGACAAGCCAATCCCATTGTCGGAAATATTACAATGCAGGATTTTGTTTTCCAGGAGCAGGGTTATCGTGATTTTGCCTGTACGATCCTGTCTTGGACTGAGCCCGTGCCAGATGGCGTTTTCTACAAATGGCTGTATCAGTAAAGAGGGAACCCTGACTGCTTCCTGGTCCAGCCCGTCAGCGTTGATTTCATAGAAAAAAGGCTTTTCAAACCGGAGGGCTTCCAGGTCCATATATAATTTTAAACATTCCAGTTCCTCAGACAGCGGGATAAAGGCGTGACCAGATTTTTCCAATACCACGCGAATGAGTTTCGCGAATTTGGTCAGGTAGTCCGCTGCTTTTTCCGCATCGTTGCGGATAATAAAACGATTGATTGAATTGAGGCAGTTAAAAATGAAATGCGGATTCATTTGTGCGCGCAGGGCTTTTATTTCCAGTTCTGCCTGCTGGTTTAATAATAGAGCCCTGGATTTTTCAGACTCCAG
>JABDFX010000027.1 GCA_013286315.1 Bacteroidota bacterium
GAAGCGCCTCTGCCTGGTTCCTTTGAGAATATCCTTTTTCCGCCTGCTCGTCGGTGCTGACACGGATGTATAAATCGGCTGTTTTCATACATCAATTTATTTTAAAATAGGCAAACGTCTTAATTTGAATTATTTTTTTTATTGGTGGTGGAAAACTTTTTTTCTTTTTCCGCTCTTATAAAGTCGGATACTTCGAGTTCCGCTAGCTGAGTCAAATAGATCAGGATGACTTTTGCTTCGTCGATGTTAACCGGCGTTCCATGCGCCTTGAGTATTTCAACTACTTTTTCGGGAGTCATATGAATTACGTCTGTTACCATTTACCTCAGACAAGTGAAGCCTGTTTCCAGGCTTCACGTTTATCCCCGTCTACATCCTATTGCTGGCGGGTTGTTCTCCAACAGAGCCCGCTTCCCCTTCGGATGTATCTTTTAAATTTTCTTCAGATAAACCAGGCTTCCTAAAAAAAGATTGTGAGAAGGAATGTATTTGATATAACCAAAACCATCCAGGTCATGGAGCAATTTATAATAAGTGGCCCTTGAACTTACCTTCGCGTATTGCATGAGAGAATCCCGGTCGATCTGGATTGGATTTTCACTTTCACGTAATAAGTAGGCCAGGAGCAGTGCCATGTACATACTGATGTGTACCGTCGTGATGCGCGGGTCAGCGAGTATAGCTTCATAAAATCCGGTAAAATGTTCCTTCAGATCCATTGCCTCAATCCTTCGTGTGTGTATGTAATGATGCCATCTCCCCGCCTGCGGTGGGGAGGATAACCGCTGCAATCCCTGATGGGAAAACTAAAGCGACAGGCCTTTTTTATGAGAAGTATGCTTCTTGGGTAGCAGGCTTGTTACCTGTTCTTTTTTAGAAGCTTTATTTGAAATTTTTTGTGCCGACTTCTCGCCCGTCTTTTGTTCAACCGAGGTTTTTTTTTCTTCTTGTTTCGTGGGTAATGGATTCAATTTTTGATCTGGAAAAATATCCGGATTGGCCTTGATATTTTCATTTGCTTTTTCAACGATAGCCGTTTTTTGATCGTGTGTAAGCTGGTATATATTGCTTTTCTCCTCTCTGCTTAGAGGTTTTCCATGCTCATCCGACAGATCAAGCGTTTTGAATTTCGGATTAGCATTGATAAATAATGATCCAGTGATGCCGGTAGCTTTTTCGTCCAGTTTAATCTCCTGGCTATTTCCTCTTTGCAATGACTCAACCAACTGAGTAAACTTTTCAGACGGCATGGGAGCGAGTGGGAGTTTATTCAATTCTGATGAAAGGTCAAATCCGTAATTTTTATAAAATTGTTCCTGTTTAAAATTACCGTTGGGCTCTTTGCTATTGAAGTCCAGTTTAATCCAGGCGTTTTTTACTTCACCCTCCTTGTTTTTCAAATCCCGGTTCACAGACCTTCCATCCAGGAGATTATATGCCTCTTTCATGGTGACGCCTCTTCCGTTTTCCAGATAAAAAGTTTGAGACTTAGCTTCCTGACCGGGCTTTTGCAGGGATGCATCGTATCTGTTCAGAAAATACATGTCCGAGTTTTCTGACTTTCTAAAATGAAGATTGGCGGTCAGCCTGTCTTTGTCATAGTGATTGGAGAATAATAGTGTAAATTCTGTTTTCCCCTCGTTCATGTTTTTTTCAAGTTCCGGATGCAATCTTTTTTCAGTTCCGAGATAGAATAAACGGTCCTGTAAAAATTTTAAATTTTCCTGATTCATGACTGATTTAATTTGAGATGATGAAATACTATTAATATTATTTCCATAGGGTATTTGTCGAAACAAAAAGGTTCTTTAATTGCCGAGAAATTTGCTTTTCAACAACAGCTTTGAAGATATTTTCAGTGTTAAATCTCTCCCTCCGTTTTTTTCGCTGATATTGATCAGGAGCTTTTTATGCTTGTCCGTCGTGAATGCCGGGAATGCAAAAAGAATGGTTTTGTTCTCCTGACCAGGTATTGGCTCATTGGGAGGTCGCCATACCGGAATCTTCTCATTTTCCTGGACTGCTGTTCGTTTACCAGTGCGGTTATCCAGTATAGAGAACCTGACATACTCGGGTTGGTAGTCTACTTCCGAATGGTTTTTAATTTCCAGTTTGAACCACATCAGATGCTCTTTTATATAGATGCCTCTCAGGGTCAGCTTCATCTGCTGTGAAGATGTTTTCCGATGCATGACAGGATTGGCATTTTGTATGATTGCGGCATCGCTGTCTAGCCGGGCATCGTTAACGGTGTCAAAAATGATAGGATTGTCTTTCGCTTCGTTTGCAAAAGACAAATTCAATGTATCGGGTTCCTCCTTATAGTGAATAATAAAAGAATAGAATTTTCCGTCGGATGTGTAAACGCTGAGGTTGGTTGGGACAAATCCTTTCCGGTTTGCCTTGAGGAAAAGCACATTGGGCAACATGAGATCTTTATGACCGATCACATCGCCGGATCCGATATCCGCTTTTTGTATGCGGTAGGGAAAAATGATATTGGTCGTTTTCTGAAAAGTTATTGATAAGGAATAGGAGGGAATAGTCATTTGTGAGAATCCCGAAAAATTGGCTAATAAAGTAATTGCCACAATACACACCGCACTCAATCTGTTCATATATTCAGCTTTAATGTTTCGAATGACTATTTGTCTTTTGAATCTTTTAGCAAGACCCTGTATCCCGCCTTCACCGTTACTTTGATCAGCTTTACTTTTCTGCTCAGGAGCGTCTTAGCCGCCTGTATTCCAGCACCGGCTGCCTGGGCGCCAATTGAGGGATCAAGAGAATTTATTCCGATCGAACCAATGGCCTGATCGGTGGATTGTTTGGCGACATCGCGGTTGATGCTTCCGGGAATATAAATACCGGCCAGTCCGTCCAGATCGAAGGCTTCCAGTGAAACAGGAAGTATACTGTTGCCGCACCGGATGGAACTGAATTGAATTTTTAATCTTTCATTACTAAGCGATGTGGTTCCATATATGAATTGGTTCTTTGCAATCAAATGGCCATTTATCCGCACGTCATTCAATAGCCTCAGTTTGATAGTGGATCCGGAAACCAGGGTCTGGGTTTCAGGAATGATGGCTTCAATGGCATTATCCAGATCATTCTGAATGGTCAAATTATCTGATACGTCATAAAAACGGTTAATTCTTGAGAATCGCAGTTCATCGTCATTTCCGGGACCGAATGTCTCTGGATCATTTGATGGATTGTTCAGATTGACATGAAACGCGGCCGGTGAGTGTTCTTTGGCCAGCCTGGCCATACTATCCTGCATGATTTCCGGATGCTGGATGGCCATGACTTTATCCAACATGGCAGTTATCTGGTCCATCCGGGGGTCATGGACATTTCCAGAGCCTTTAGTCGGTATGAGTTTCTCAAAGGAGGATGTTTTCAAATCTGAACTATACGTTAGTCTGGGATCCACTTCAGCAGGTTCTGATTTTTGACGGATCACTGACTTTAATTTGGCCAGCTTTTCCATAATCCTGGTTTCATTTTCGTCTCTTTCAGTAACTCCGGCACCAGTCGGGCGCTTCATCAAGTTGGATGAATCGAAAGACATGTCAGAAGCATCGTGATGCTGAAGCAAATAATAGGGATCGTTTTTAATTCTGTCTCTCCATTTTGCTGAATCCAGGCCGGCCTCTTCATATATTGAAAGCTTCGATTTTTCGTTTCCCTTTTTGAAATGTGCGTCGGGCAGTTTTACATTCAATCCGGAGATGGTTTTATTAGCCGATGATTCATTGGTTCCTTTCCCTCCGCCCAGGGCAACGAATAGAAGAACGAGGAAGGGCAGCGTTAGGACCGGTACTATGAGCAGGAACTTTCTCCTTCGCAGAAATTGTGTGGTGTGTTGTATTTGATCCATTGTTAGTGTTTTTGAGACTGATAAATGGTTTCGATGAGTTGGAGATTTGTCAGCAGAAAGGGTTTGGCGAGCAGGATGGCTTTGAGTTTGTTCGTATCGTTTTGGCGAAGGCTGTCGAGGCATTGTTTCATTCGCAGAGCATTCCTGAATAGCGAATCTGATACTGGCGGGTAATGGGTGGGCTGAACGCCTGATCGCAAATGATTGAGCACAATGATATGGCTTCTGATATCGCGTTTTCGAATGGATTGGGAAAGGGTATAAAAACAGAATCCGCCGAACACAATACAGAATACGACCAATGCTGTTTTCACAACAACAGGCGACCATCCGTTTGTTTTTCGATTCAGCCAGCCGGCTATTTTCAGTTTCTTTTTTTCTACCGCAGCAGAAAATCCGTTGACTTCGACATTTCCTTTTTTCTTTCTGAAAAATTGTAACATGTTGTTAGTTTTTATCTATTCTCCGTTTTTAAATCCTTGTTTTCGACGATGGCCCATTTCTCCATAAGAAACCCGTGGGAATTATTATCAGACCGGGATACATTGCGCAGATAGCCTTCGGTGATCAGGCTGCGTGTGACGATGGAAGTGGTTCGTATTATTTTTTCATGCGCCACACAATGAAATGAATAGGGATAAATATTGGTATTGATGTCGATCGTATCTATCTCCAGGGTCTGACTGATATTCCCTGAAATAATGTTCCGGTAATAACCATTCTCTTTCAGGTTGTCATATTGTTTCTTGGCCGATGCATCAGCCAGGTACAAAGCCTTGCTGATATTGCTGTTGATGACTTTTTCATCGGGATCGAGCGTAAAAAAATAATGATGAAACATGCTGATATGATCCCGTGCTTCGACTGGTATGTTGTCCTTACGGTCAGCAGCAAATGCCTCGAGCACTTTTCCATTTGCCAGGATATAAATATGTGCCTGCGCCTCGCCCAGCATGTTCATGCTCTTAAAGAGAACGAGACAGGTGATCGCAGTGCATCCGGTGAGAAACAGCAGACTGAAGGACCGGATATGCTGAAATGCTGAATTGATATTTTTTGCTTTCGTAAACATGCGGTGGGTTTTAGGATTCGCCGGTTATTTTTTTTGCTTTATAATCGCTGCCGGCGACACCAGTCGTATTGCCGGAAGGTGCTGTTGATTTTTCTGAATTTCTGAAAGATGAAATCGCGCTGCTGGCTTCCCGGGTAACCATGCCCGTGTATGCGGAAACGGCTGTGGAAGCGAGTGCCGACGTTTTGTTAAAAAGCGCATGACCGCCGGCGTGAATAATATAACCGGCAATGGACGGAACAGTGAAATACCCGACGATAGCGATCGCCAGAAATATCAGGTAAGCGGTATTCGTATCCGCAAAAAATGGATCTGTATTTCCGCTGGCCAGTTGTAGCTGCATCATGTTGAGCTGGATCTTGGCCGTGATGGCGCCAAAAATATTCGCTACGGGAAGCCACATGAACACGTTGACATAGCGCGCAAGCCATTGCCGGATCGTATGCTGAAAACCATCGAACACACTAAGCCCAAAGACAAGGGGACCGAGAATGGCTAGCACGATCAGCTTGAACGTGCGGATGGTATCGATGCAAAGCGCCGCGCATTGATAAAAAAATTCCAGGGCTTCAGCAATCCAGGTTTTGATGAGGTTGCGCAGACTGAAACCGGAAAACGCCTCGGCGATGGGGTTTGAGCTGCCTGCGGCGGGGCCACCTGTTCCATCAGGGTGAGTATACTGATACCAGCGCGAAGGGTCATCATCAGGACCCAGTGCCGGATTATTCGCAGGCGGATTATCCAGTTGCTGCTGCCTGCCATCAAGCAGGGCATACAAAGCCTGATTGGTATTGTTCACGATCGCATCCGTTGCCATCACGGTGGGCTGGAGAATTCCGTTGATCAGGTTCAGCACCATCGGGAAAATGGCAATACAGAAGCCAATAACAAATGGCCTTAACAAGGGATAAAAATCGATTGGCTCAGCGCGGGAAAGGTGTCCCCACACGCGGGCGGCGATATACCAGAGTGTAGCAAAGCCGGCAACAGCGCGACCTACGCCGATGAGTTGGGAGCAGAGCGGGATCATCTGGTCATACAGATTTTCCAGTACCTGCTGCAGACCGCGAAAACCTTCATTACCGTCCTGCGCCCATAAGAAATGAGGCATTCCTATAGCCAGAAGCATGCACAACAATGCCTTTATAGATTTCATTTTCATACTCCGCATTTTCAATCTCCACTAAATGAATTCAGTAATCTTTGCTAAATGGATTCACTAATCACCGTCATACAGGCTGCGTACTGAACCGGCATCGTTTTCCTGTCTCGCCCGCTCAGATGCTAATGCACCCGTCTTACTATTGAACTGCCTCAGAAATCCGAGTTCATCATGAGTATCCGCATAAATGCCGTCTATAGCATGCAGTCTCTCCGCATCACTCATGCGTAGCGTTCCGGCTGTCATCACATTCAATAAGTCGGTCAGATTCTTTTCACTATTGCTAATAAGGTGATCATATACATTCGACATATAAACCAGTTCATCCGGAGTAAAATGCGGATTCCGCTTGAAAAGATTATATGCTGTTTTATATTCCGAAACGATCTTCCCCTGATCGTCTATGATATCAACCACCCGTTCATATTTCTGCACAGCCGGACTGACAGCCAGCAATCCATCCAGGAATGCTTTGTGCAAATTGAAATTTCCTTCCGAAATACTTTTGATCGTATTATAACCCGTACTGAGAATTTCATATCCCTTATACAAGTCGCTTAAGATATTCTTGAGCTGCAACAGTTTTTCTATGTCCAGGATTAGACGCTCCAGTTCATAGACCTGGGCATTTGACTTCATTGGAACAAAAGCAGAGCCCACTACCAAAATCAAACAAACAATTACTTTTTTCATTCCAGTGATTTTAAGAATTCAGATTCACGCGTTTCATTTATTCGCCGATCGATCAATGAACCGGATTTGTTTGTGAAGTCCATTGTAAATGCATATTTATCTTGCATACTATCATAAATCACGTCGATGCGCGTGATCCGCTCGTCATCTGTCATTTCAAGAGTTCCATCTGTCGTAACGGAAATCAGTGCATTAAGACTTTTATCGCATTCATCCGTTATATTGGAATAAACGGCATTGACATAAGCTAATTCACGGGCATTGATCTTTCCTGTACTGTTTATTTGTGCAATTAGATTTTTAAACTGCGAGACAATGGAAACCTGATCTGCGATGATCTCTATTATCTTCGAATATTTGGCGATCATGGGATTCACTTTCTGAAGTGAACTGAAAAACAAACTGTGAAGATTGAATTCGCCATTTTTGATTTCACTGATCGTCGTCAAGCCTTCCTTTGCAATAGAATATCCCTTTTCAAGATCGACAATATAAATTTCCAGTTTGGCAATCTGTTTCAGCATGGCTTGTATATCTTCCTGCGCGTGAACAGTTACGCAAAGGGTAAAACTTGTGCATAAACAAATCAGCCATCTTTTCATAAAAGTTTATATTTATTAACCCATTTAGATTCTCCTTGTCTTCTTATCCCTTCTCTTAAGAATCAGGAAGGGATAAGAAACAAGGGTAAACTTATTCTAGACCGTATAATTCCTTTACAGTCTCGATATCTCCCTGCTCAGCCCCTCTTTGCAAACTCAGCTGCACATTCTGATTATTGAATCGCCGGAGATCATCATAATTCTTTTGCATTCCGTTGGAGGCACCATTGATAATATTCATTCGTTGGTCGTCGGTCATAGAAGTCGTCAGGGTGCTCACTACCAGAAGTGCTTGATCCAGATTTTTCAGACTTTGATCGAGAATGCCCGAATAGACATTGACAATAAAATCCAGTTCTCGCGCGGAAAAATGTTTATCTTGTCTGAACAGGGCATAAGCAGTCTGATACTCCGAGACAATACGTGTCTGCATATCGACCAGGCTCTTGATCTTGTCGTAACCGGAAATAATATCCTTGACTGTTGCCAGCTCTTTGTAGTATTCATCGTATAGATCGCGAATCTTCGTGACCCAATCCGTAATTCCGTCGAGCTGCAACTTGGACATGGCATTCTCCAACTCTTTTTGGGCATTCTGCAGGACAATCGTTTCATTCTGGATCTGCTGAATAACCAGATCGGCTGCATTAATAGCCGCCTTAATAATCTCTAAAATCGGAATTTGGCAATTCGCCTGTTTTGCGCTGCCAATCACCAAGAACAAAGCCAACAGAATCTTTTTCATATCCAATTATTTAGAATTTCTCATTTCTAAAGCCAGCGCTTTAATTCCCTTCTCGATGCTACCAAACCGTACCGCATACTCCTGCACCTTCATTTTTTCAGTTTCCTCTGTTGTGTAAGCCAGATAT
This sequence comes from Bacteroidota bacterium, assembly GCA_013286315.1. Classification (GTDB taxonomy): domain Bacteria; phylum Bacteroidota; class Bacteroidia; order Chitinophagales; family Chitinophagaceae; genus Puia. The sequence goes on from JABDFX010000027.1 coordinate 8,288, forward strand.
TCTTCTATCGAGACCTCCGTCCGGTAAACGCGGGATAGCGTGCCACCGAGTGATATAAATACTTCTTTATATTTTTTTGCCGGATCATTGGCTTTGTTAATAGAAAGCACCAGCGTCTTTTCCTTTTCCGTCAGCCCCAGGAGTTCCTGGATCTGATCGAACTTGTTTTGGTACTTGGACTGATCCAGCAAAATCTTGCAATCGCTGTTGTTGATGATAGCCTGCTTCACGACAGGAGAGGAGATGATATCTTCCACTTCCTGGGTCACTACAATGGCTTCTCCGAAAAACTTGCGTACCGTCTTAAAAAGATATTTGATGTACTCAGCCATTCCCTCCTTGGCAATGGCCTTCCAGGCTTCCTCAATCAGGATCATTTTCCGGATGCCCTTGAGTTTGCGCATTTTGGAAATGAACACTTCCATGATGATCAGGGTGACGACGGGAAACAGGATGGGGTGATCCTTGATATTGTCCAGCTCAAATACAATAAAGCGCTGGTGCAGCAAATCCAGATTCTCGGTCGCGTTGAGCAAATAATCAAATTCTCCGCCTTTATAATAGGGCCGCAGGACATAAAGAAAGTTTGAAACATCAAAATCCTTTTCCTTGACCTGGTCACCGGCAAGCACATGTACAAAATCATTTTTCAGAAACTCGTAAAAACTGTCAAAACAGAAAAACGCGGTATTCCTTTCGTAGTAACCGGTCAGCGCGTTGGACAGGGCCACATATTCGGAGCGGTTAAAATTTTCATTATCTTTTTTCCATAGCGCGAGCAATAAAGTTTTAATTGATTCTTTCTTTTCCGTATCAAGTGTTTCGCCGGGGCCAATATGAAAGGGGTTGAAACGAATGGGATTGGTCTCTGAATAAGTAAAATAATAGCCGCCTACCATATCACAAAGCCCCCTGTAACTATGTCCAACGTCGACCAGCACAACATGTGTTCCCTGCTCATAGTAACTACGGACCATGTGATTGGTAAAAAACGACTTCCCGCTTCCCGAAGGCCCGAGGATAAACTTATTCCGGTTGGTGATGATCCCCTTTTTTACCGGTTCATCTGAAATATCTACGTGCACGGGTTTCCCGGTCAGCCGGTCCCCTAAGCGGAGGCCTATGGGGCTAAGTGATGATTGGTAAGATGACTCTAAATTCAAAAAACAGGAAGCCTGTTCGGCGAACGTGTCGAAGGTATCGTTCATTGGAAAATCTGCTTCGTTTCCCGGTATGCCCGCCCAGTAGATCTGCGGTGATCCCGCCAGCTCCTGCTTCGGCACCGCGTCTAACTGGGACAAGGCGGATGATACCAGGTTTTTTATGTCCTTCACGTTATCCTTTTCGTATGTCCATGACAGTATGTTGAAATGCGCCTTGACGGGCAGACGCTGATCACCGATGGCCTCGTTCAGAAAATCATTGGTCGCTTCTTTAGCAAGGCTGTTCTCGCGGGAATAAGCGGACAACGATTGTAACCTCAGTCTTTTACTTTCGAGCTGCTTGATTGTTTTCTGCGGATCGTCTAAAAAGATATATTGATTGTAAATATGATTACAGGCCAGCAGTTGCCCTAAGGTGGATGCAAATCCAACCGAAAATTTCGTCTTGTCGGTTGAATAACGGTCATAATTAATCCGCGAACCGCAAAGACCGGGAAAATCTTCCGGGTTGGAAAGTGTGAATAGTTGACAGAACGCATCGCCGATTTTTATTCCATCTCCAAACTCAATATCTTTTATAATCAGTTTTTCATCTTCCAGTAAAAAACAATATTTCTCAATCAGTCCGGCTTTATTGTGGATACTGGTCAGGTCGTGGTTTTTCAGATGTCGCAAGCGGACAAAACCACTGTCTTCCATGAGCCGTTGGAACTGGCCAACCCCGTCCTGAAATTCCTGCAATAACAAGGTATCCAGAGCCTGATCCGGGACAATCGATTTACGCAACAGATTTGACGCAACCGAACTGGAAATTTTCCGGTTCGCTGGTTTCCTGGTGATGTATAAATAGGAGTGGTGTGATAAGAAGGGGCGTTCATTGAAAAACTGTTCTGAGCTCCGGGTCAGAAAACTGGTGTCTGCCTTAGAGAAATCCGCATCATATTTTGAATCAATAAACCAGTCCTGCTTATGAAAAATTGAATGTTTGGGCAGGATCTTTATCGCCTTGGCCCAGCTCTGATGAAAAGCTTCATAGTCTTCATTCGAGAGTGTAAAAATTTCGGGCAGGATGATTTCAAACCCGATGGTGATATCCCCCTGTTTTGAAAGAATACAGTTGTGTTCAACGTCCAATATGGGCAATATGTCGTCTAATGTCCTTTCCATCAATATCCTTCTACACGATTAAACAATTACATTTCTTTCACAAACTTTATATGGGTTTGCTGGAAACCCAATTTGGAGTAAAACCGGCGCGCATCCGACCTTTTTGAATGAGTCGTCACTTCCAGACTTTCACAATCGGCCTTCGCAAGTTTCTCCAGCAAAGCTGCATACAATGCCTTCCCAATTCCCTTGTCCCGATAGTTCCGGGCGACATACATTTCCTGAATTTCAAATACCTGCGCCTCATGATGTAATAGCTCCTGGCCGTGACAACTAATGAAACCGACGACTTCGTCCATCTCATTGACGGCAACCAGATAAATGACTTCCTCCCTGCTGAGGTTATCGCTATATTTTTCTTTGAAACGATTAAAATCAAAAGACCGTTCCTCCAAATGGCTGATGAAACTGAACACGGTGTCCAGATCATGAGCCGCCGCCGCCCGGATTTTATAATTTTGCTCCATATCCTATAAAACATTTTCTTGAATAACATTTAATGACCGGCGGTATGTTTCTTCTAGCCATTTTCTTTTTCATGCCATGTTCGCCATAAGTATTACTTAATTTATATACCCATAAGAAAACTCCGACACCGGCAAGACCAACGAGAACAAGGCTGACAAATGAATTGACGCCGATGACAAATAAGATGGCAAAGACCAACAACAAACCAACAATACCACCCCCCAGCCACCATATATATTGTGCTTTCAAACCTTTGAACTCAATGGGTTTATTGATGCCTTTGTTGATCTTGTATACGCTGTTGGCCATAAAAAAATAAATGAACTAAACTCCAAAAAATGATTTAAGTACCGTCGCCACAATGACCAAAAAAATGCAACTCCCGAACCAACTGGCGGCGACCTTACTTGTGTCATGATCGCCATGAGACCATTTCTGATAAACCTTTACCGCACCAACAAGCCCGAGGACAGCCCCGATGGCGTACATCAGCGTGACGCCAACTGCGAAATAAGTGACCAGGTTCGTGGTCGCTGCCTGAATACCGGCGCTTCCGTCCTGGCTAAAGCCGTCAAGGACTAAAAACAAAAATAACACCGAAAGAATTCCCTTCACCTGCATTTTCATACGCTCGTTTCTTTTATAATCAATAAATAAAGAACAAAAAAACCTCCACCCAGCTTACTCAAACGCACTTGGTTCTCCTGCCCTTCGGGTGAGTGGAGGAATAAGTTAAGACTGCCAGAGTCTTCGAATATCATCGCCGGTTAGATCGATGCCGCATCTGTCTTTTACCTCAATACGAATATGGTTGGCGATATCTTCCTGCAGATCCGAATCCTGGAGATAGTTATAGGTTTTGAGTTTGGAACGGATGGCCTGCACGAGTTCCTCCTTTACCATCTTCGATTTCGACGCAGTCGTAAAAAGATTTTTTAGATCCTCAAGAAGTTCATGAATGACAGAGAGGGAAATATCATCGGATGATGACGCGGCAGTCAGTGTTTGCGGGTTAATAAATGGCACCTCTTCGGAAAGAGCCGCACCTTCGAATACAGGTCTCTGCCTCCGAATAGGGTTGCGGACGAAAGCCAGGATCTCCTTTTTAAAATAGACAGTTAATACGAAGAGATAATAAGAGATGATGAGAAAAACAAAAAACCAGATGAATTCGGACCAGGATATTTTGTTGAGCATATGTGTTGATTGATTACAACACAAAGATGCGCCGGACATAACCTATTCGCCTTATGGAAAGAAGAGTTTGACTTATGAAATTTGAAATGATTAATGACTCATAACTCTTTAAGGAGGTAAACAATTATAAAGTAATATGCCACCATCATGGCTGCGATCTTTGACAGCCATAAAATATATATGGGAAGAGAAATCCAATTGGGAGCGGTGATATCACTGGCATACGCGCTATCGTAATTGTTTTTTTTCCAAATGCGATATTTTATTTCGTAAAATATTTTCCAGGCAACCGCACCGAATAAGTACTGCAGCAAATCGAGAGCTAGGGAACCTGCCAATAAAAGGAGTGGCAGATTGAGCAATCCTTTTGTAATGGCATGTGTGGTTTCTGGTTTTTTGAATATCCAGATAATCGCAATACCGCCCAGAGCAAGGCTCCTGTTTACTGTGCTTGCATTCGAAGTGAATGCATTGAGAAAACCCAGATAATCGTTCAGGGTTTTGCCTTTCTTTTGCTTCTCAGATTTTGCAGCCTCGTCTAGTTTTTGTTTATACTCGGTAATTTTTTCAGCAATGATTTTATCAGTAGCCTCTTTAAACGATTGGAGCTGCAATTCCTGTTGCTCAGTATCCATATTAGACTGTGTTTTCCAAATTATAAAGCGCCACCATCACCACCGCTCTCGTATCCTGGAGGAGACGAAGGGGCTGATGGAGGAAAACGATTCCTTTTTTTGGGAGCAGCCCTTTTCTTTGCAGCTTTCTTCGCTGCCTTTTTCTTAGGTGCCGCTTTCTTTCTGGGAGCGGCCTTCTTTTTAGCGGCTTTTTTGGATGCTTTTTTTGGGATAGATTTCTTTTTCGGAGCTGCTTTCTTTTTAGCAGCTTTTTTGGATGTTTTTTTCTTTGCCTTTGCCATAATGTTGTTTTAGAATGAGGGTTTCTTCACTAATTTAACTAATGTATCTGATAAGTCCTTCATTAAAATCAGGGATGATCCGCTTTCTCGAGTTTTTCCAGGTAGCCTCCGGAGGCTTGACTAAACGTTCCTGGCCTTCATTTTCTTATGATAAAAAATATAAGAACCAAAAACGAATACAAGTCCAAGAACGATGGGCAGCGACTGGCTGAACGGATCGCCGACAGCTAAACTGGCATAGATGGCCCCAACCAGGTCAAAGGTGAATCCGCCATAGGCCCATTCCTTTAATCTCGGAAAACCGGGAATAAGTAACACAATGACGCCGAGAATTTTGGCGATACTCAAAAGGGTGAGTACACTTTAAGGATATCGGATATGTTTCATCAACGCAATGCCATTCTGATTTGGTCTTAAACTGGCAACGGCAGAAAATAGCATAAGCACGACGAGTAAAATGGTAAATATCCAGTAGACAATTTTGGTGGATTTCATGTTTTTGTTATTCATGGTGAAGTTGCAATCATTGCGGTATTGGATGTACTGATAATTATATATATTCAAAAAATATCGGACTGGATGTCCTTCCATTTCTGGCGGATAGATTAGCGTTAACTTTTTTTTTAGATCTATCTTTTCTTAAAGCGTGTTAACACTAATAATAACGTTTGTTATAACGAACATTTAGCGCTATATTTGTTCATTATAACGGACATTATGAAGGAACGATCCATTACCCCGGTCCCTAAACTTCTGACAATCATGGAGGAACTCGGTGAAAATCTGAAACTCGCACGTCTGCGCCGCAGGCTCACGACCGACCAGGTCTGTGAACGCGCAGGCATCAGTCGGACTACGTTATGGCAGATCGAAAAAGGGGCACCCAACGTCACTATGGGCGCCTATGCACAGGTGCTCTTTGTCCTGGGCCTGGAGAAAGATATTACGAAATGGGGAGCCGATGATGAACTCGGCAGACGCCTGCAGGATGCGAATTTGGAAACGGGCAAGCGGGGGCCGAAGAAAAAATAAATACAATGGACATCCTGGTATACGCAGACTGGTTTGAATTAAAAGGACCGACGCGCATGGGTACACTCTCGGTTTCGCATGTAAAAGGACGGGAGGTTTTTTCATTTGCTTATGATAAGGACTGGCTGAACAGGGGTCAGGCTCAGCTGCTCGACCCCGATCTGCAACTTTTTACAGGGTCGCAGTATCTGGCGCCGGACAAAAAGAATTTCGGGATTTTCCTGGATTCCTCACCGGATCGCTGGGGACATGTACTCATGAAAAGACGCGAAGCGATCGCTGCACGGCTGGAAAAACGAAAAGAAAAAACATTATTCCAGGAGGATTATTTACTCGGCGTATTTGACCAGCAGCGGATGGGCGCCCTGCGGTTTAAATTATCGGAAGACGGGCCTTTCCTGAATGATAATGCGGATCTCGCGGCGCCGCCCTGGACCTCGCTGCGGGAACTGGAGTTCGCGAGTATACAGCTGGAGAAAGAAACGCTATCTGATAAGGAGTCTTTGAAATGGCTGAACATCTTACTCGCGCCGGGTGCTTCTCTCGGTGGTGCCAGACCGAAGGCCGGCGTGACGGATGAAAAAGGCAATCTCTGGATCGCGAAATTTCCGGCAGCAGGCGATCGCGCGGATACCGGTGCCTGGGAGATGGTCGCGAACGAACTGGCGAAGGATGCCGGGATCGATGTGGCTGCCGGGGAGGCAAAACATTTCAATGATAAAAGACACACGTATTTATCCAAACGCTTTGACCGGATCGGAACCAAACGCCGCGTGCACTTCGCCTCTGCGATGACGCTGCTGGGGCAAAGCGATGGCGTGGAAGGCATGTCCTATCTGGATCTGGCGGCCTTCATCATTAAAAATGGAGCGGACCCCAACCGGGACCTGGAAGAACTCTGGAGAAGGATCGTCTTTAATATCGCGGTAAAAAATACCGATGACCATTTGCGAAACCATGGGTTTTTGCTCGCTGCTGGCGGATGGTCGCTGACCCCGGCCTACGATGTCAATCCGAACGATCAGGGCCGCGGCCTCACACTGAATATTTCAGAGACAGACAACGCGCTGGATTTCGGTCTGGCGCTTTCCGTCGCAAAATATTTCCGGGTGGAGAAAAACGCGGAATCAATTCTCAAAAGAGTCCGGCGTGCCGTCACTAAATGGAAAATCGTTGCAAAGAAATATGCCCTTCCTGCAACGGAAATCAGCCGGATGGCAAGCGCATTTGAAGAGTCGTCATGAAAATCTAAAACTGGTTTTTATTTGGAAAATCACTGATCAAATCATTTACATCAGGAACTCCTCCGACACAATCTTACCGCCGCTGACCTTATAGATACAAAGTTCCTTATGGTTCATGCGCCCGCGGCCTTTCATCGTCACATCGATATGCATGGTCAGGGCAAAGGAATCACTGGCGATCAATGGCTCGGAGATCTCAAAGGAATGCTGTTCGGTTACCATTTCATTCCATTTTTTGCCTTTCGCAAGGATCGCGTCGATACCTTTGGTTTCCATAGCAAAGTCTGGGGATTCATTGGGTTCAATACTGACCGCATCGGAGGAAAACAATTCTTTGAGGGCGTGTTCAAACTGTCCCTGGTCGCAGAGTTCTTTCAGGCGGCGCGCAATTTGTTCTGTTGTCATACAATAAGTTTAATGGTTAAAGGTGAATGATTAATAAAACCGAACTGCTAAAATATATAGTATTTTATATACTAAAATATTTAGTTTGTGGAAAATCTTTTGAATTAGACAATAATTGAAGGAAAATATAAATGGCATCATTAACCGGGTAGAAACGTAGTAGGGGAATGATACCGCCTCCTGCGGACCGGGCTCTCCGCTGAATCCCCGCCGGAAACGGGGGATGTCGCTGCGATCCCTGGCGGATTAGCCGTGTTTTATTAAAACATGTATTCACGGACTAATTGAATTTCAGATTTTTTCCAGCCATTCATCAATCGCCGTCCCAATGATATTGTAGGTTTCATTTGAATTTCCAAAAAAGTTGCACCAGTTGTTTTCCAGTTTGCGGATATGAGCCAGAAATATATGGCCCAGGTTCACGGTATAATATCCTTTGTCCTGTTTCAGGGGCCGGATCTCAGCCTTTTGCGTTTTCCCGTCTATTTCCACATCAACAAAAAAACTGGGTAGGTATTTATCCGGTTCCTGATTTTGATTGAGCGGGTAGGAGTGGCGTTGTTTGCTGTTAGACATATGCTAAAATATTTAGCAAATGTAATTAAGATTTTAAACTGGCCAAATAATAATTCCGGTACTACTCTCGAAACGTTTTGCATTATAAATAAAGAACCTAAACTGCCAATGGAATTCCCATTCGAATTCACAATGTTGCAAAATAAAAAATTATGCATGACAAAAAATACTCCGCTCAGCAATAGTATCTACCGTTGGCTTTACCTAACGGTTGAAACTAGAATCGTTGAAGGGATGCAATGAATAGTCACGTACAACCCCGAAGGTGGGATGGCTATGATATCATTTACAAGTTAGGAGTGAAACGGACTTGTTATCTTGCATTTTATCGTGGATTAAATTGAGGTAAAGACCATACTCACATTTAATTTTAATGTATATGCCAATGAAAATATTTTACTCCTGGCAGGATGATACACCGAAAAACTATAATCGTTATTTCATTTATGAATGTATCAAAGAAGCGATGAAGAAAATTCGACCCTCATATAAGGTAGACAAAGACTACTTTGTCGTGTCAAGGGATACTACCGATGCTCCCGGATGGCCAGGTATCGCGGATAAAATTGAAGAGAGGATCAAAGAGGCCGACATATATATTGCTGACCTAACCTACAACAGCATTAATACTGAAAAAAAAGAGGGTAGGCCAAATTCGAATGTATTGGATGAGGTTGGCATGGCTAAAATGGCTGTTGGTCCCGACAGAATAATAGCGGTGATGAATATATCTCATGGTTTACCTGAAATTCTTCCTTTTAATCATAAACATCGACGGTGGCCCGTCGATTACAGTCTCTCGGCGGATACAGTTGAGCCTGAAAAAGTAAAAAAGGATTTGGTGGATATTCTGGCGATGGCGATTAAGGCGATTACAGATACTAAAGGAGAAAGAGGAAAAGACTATTATCATCCTTTCGCAAACTGGGAGAACTGGAAGAACTTTCTCGGACCTCTTTTAAATTTTGAGATAAATGATAGCATCATCCGTGCATTTCATGAAATCCGATTGAAAATCGTTATCCCTCAAACCATTTTCCGGTTGTGTGGCCTTTCCTGCATCGGGAAAACCCGGGTACTCTATGAGTGTTTCCGGTTGGGGGCGCAAGAGGTTCCGCCTATGCTGACCAACGCCGTTATATATTCTGATTTGAATACGTTCACGAAGCAGGATCTGGTTAAGGCTATTCTTGAACTCCAAAAACGCCATGAGAAAAGGATATTAGTGATCGATAATTGCTCAAAACAATTGCATTTTGAATTCGCACAAATGGTCAGGTCGGAGGATAGCAGCTTGTCGCTGATTACAGTTAGTGGTGATCCGGCGGAGAGATTGGCAGAGACCGACGGCGAACAGGTGACCAATCTGCTCGTTCTGCATAACAACGACTTCAGAGATGTTGTAAGTAAGATTTTGGATCGCAATTTTGGAGAAAAGCTAAGCGTCCAAGAAAAACAGGCTCTCATAGACTTTTCCGATGGATTACCTTATGTTGGCGTTCTAATGGCTAATAATGCTGAAAGACCAAAATTACACCCTGGGAATTTAACGCAGCAGCACATCGTTGAGAGGTTGTTGGGTAACTTATACTCCGACCCCCAAAAAAAGGTTGTAGTTATGGCTTGTGCACTGTTTTCGCAATTTGGATACATTGATGAAATGACATTTCAAGCGAACGCGATTGCTCAGAACGGTGATATCTGCGCGTTTGATCTGTCCGGTTTCAAGACTGAAGACCATAATTATAGACGTAAGCAACTTTTCCGACAGACCTGCGCGGAGATGAAAGAACGAGGATTGTTGGCAGAGGTTGGAAGGGCCTTATCATTCCGACTTGCACCCTTGGCCATCAACATGGCTCAGGAGTGGTGGGAAACTTGTACTCCAAAGAAATTTGAGCGTGTTATGCAGGTACTCAATGAAGCCAAATTGACTGACTATTTCTGCCAACAGTTCCAATACTTGACCTATAGCCAGCATGCAAAGGAAATAGTAGGTAGCCTCTGTCAGGGGATTTTTAGTTCAGCGGAAGTCTTAAATTCAAATGCCGGTTCACGCCTCTTCCGCTCATTTGTTAACGTGAACGCGGTCGCTTGTGCCGATGCATTGGAGAGAGCATTTTCCAAAATGACTACTGAAGAGCTTTTACAAGTTCGGCAGGGCAGGAGGAATTTGGTTTGGGCTTTGGAAAAATTATGTTTTCGAAAGCAGACTTTTGAAAAATCCGCCAAGATTTTAGCGGCTTTTGCAATCTCAGAGAACGAAAATATTGGTAATAACGCAACCGGACAGTTTATACAACTATTTCATATTTGGTTGTCCGGGACCAAGACAGACCTTGAGCGTCGATGGGACGTTATCCAATACTGCCTTGATGGCTCCGAAGATTTTCGGCAGCTGGGAATCAGAGCGATGGCAAGTGCTTTGGTGGTTGGACAAACACATCGAATGGGGATCACCGATGAACCCGAAGATCGAATAGGTCCCTTAGACTACCGTCCCCAGACCTATGATGAAGTCAATGTATATCGGGCAAAATGTCTGAAAGCTCTGGAGCAATTTGCGATGAAAGGAGAGTTTGCAGAACAGGCCAGAGCCATTCTCCTAGAGAAATTCTACGGACTTTGCGCTGACGGATCTGGAGGTTTGATCATCCCAATAATCGAATCCCTTTTGACCAAGGGGTTGTTATCGAAAGAAGATGTAAGAAAACGGGTGCTACTGGCACTAGGCTCCAACAGGGTATTTGATTCCAGGTCCATCGCTGATTTACAAAATCTGCTGTCTTCGCTCGAGCCTATCAACTTCCATGACCAATATTTGGCGTGGGTAAAAAATCCGTCAACGGAAGAATATTATCCCCAGAAAACATCCGGTAAGCCGCCTGAATCATTGGAGAATAAGATCGCTAAATTGGCTCAAGCTTTTGCAGACGAAGTAAACCGGTGGACTACCATTCCAAGTGAATTTGTCTCAGGACATATCAGCGAAGGATATAGTTTTGGAAAAGTTATTGGCACAATCGTAAAGAAAAATGGCGGTGATATCCATTTTATTATTCAGAGTTTGTTAAACTCTTTGCGTGAGATAGTATTTGATTCGAGAAACTTTTCAATTATTTCTGGAGTACTAACGGGTTATGACTCAACTGTAGTGGATTCGACGATCTTTCATCAAGTATTGACAGATAAAGAACTAGCAGCTTTTGCATTCATGATTGCCAGAGAGCGACCATTGCCTTACCAGGATATTGAGCAGTTGGTTAGTAATATTGAGAAAGAAGTTTTCCCAATTAATCTCTTTTCCAGTTTTAGTTATGGATGGGGTCTTAAACATTTATCTCCACAGGAAGTGCTAGTATTGGTGCGAAGAGTTCGTGCTTTAGGGGATAGTGGCAAGGCAGTCGTTTTCTTTATTCTAGAAGAATGGGCAAGAAAAGATGAGGAATCCTGGGAAGCGTTTTCAGAGCTATTGACAGATATGTTACTTGTCGATTCACCGGCGATCCTCAATGTGATTAAAGGCTCAATGGATTTTTTTCAATGGTCAGAGCTTTGTCTCAAGATTTTAACGACCGGCTCTAACAAAGAGTTAGCCGAGAGGATAATGGATCTCATTTTTGAGCATTCCAATGAGTTGGAATTCTTTTATAATAAGGAAGCTAGCTTTTATAAGATATTGAGCTCCTTGGAAGAACACTATTTTGATGTTTTTTGGGGGAAATTGTCAGTCTTTTTGTCTGATCCCGGCGAGCGAGGGATCGCACTATTCAACATAAAGGAACTACTAGGATCTAGGATAGATTTCACACATAGCGGACCCGGCATACTTTTCCGGGGCGGCAAGCAACATTTCAGAGTAATTATGGAATGGGCCGCCAAACAACCACCAGAGAATTTACATTGGATATCGAACATGCTGCCAGTCTTTAATGATCAGCCTGTAATTGCCGATGATTGGCACCCCTATGCGAGAGCGTTTATCGATAGTTTCGGCGGTATTTCGTCTGTTCTTTCTGGTATCAGTGCCAGACTAGGCACTTATTCGTGGTCCGGATCCATTGTACCGAAGCTTGAATCGGAGTATAAGCTATATCAGAAATTACTGGATCATCCGATACCAATAGTGAAGGAGTGGGCTACCGCACACTACAAGGATTTGGCGAACAGGATCAAGGCTGAGGGAAATAGAGACAAGGATGGATACCTCGGCGATATGATGGTCAGTGGTAGTCTTTGATGTATTAGTCTGCAAAAAATAATAACCAGACTTTTGGAGATGATGGAGTTGCAAATATCCTTGAAGAATGAAGGAAATTCATTTATTAACTCAGATTCATTGCCATTTTCACTTTGAAAGATTTGCAAATAGAGGGAAAATGGTTTCTGCTAGGATCTGAAGGGATCGTTATATTAAAGCTATCACCTGGCCAAAAAGAATGAGGCCGACTGCGATTGAATAATTTATTATGAGGACCACAGTATTCCTAAGGTGAATATTTCCCTTTATGAAGACACACTTAGAATAAATTATTTTGCAAAGCGTTCCATTACGAATGAACTTTTAAGTGCAATAAACTTAAAATCTATTAAAGACATCTTGCAAATAGCGGATAATTATCCTGAAAAACAACTTCCTAAATTTTGAAATGCATTTTGAGTCTATCTTCCCAACGTTTCATTAAGCCTAAGTTTGCTCGATTTTTCCATTTCAGATTCTACAACGTTATACAATCTGTTTTCTGTTTTTGAAACAATATGATCATATAGTTTTTTATGCATTCGCTCACCGATGACAATTTTATAATAACAAATCTTTAGAGGCGAATGTCTAGCCCCAAATTGTATTCGAATTTCCAATTCATAGGCATAGTCGTACAGAGTTTCTTTGGATAAAACGATTTTAAATTCATCATGTAGCCATTGCCCATAGAAAATGGTATCTGCAAACTGTTTGTTTAATAAATCACCGCTATTTTTTAAAATATACCTGCTAGAAATGCCAGTAAGACTTTCGTCAAACTTGATTATTGCTCCGTGCGAGCTGTATATCCTGTATTGTAAATTGAAATCATTTTGAAAAGGCGACTGATTGCAAAAGATGAGACTGCAATTCAAAAATGCCATGTCTTTTTCGAGTAAGTTGTAACTATCTAACCTCAGATAACATTCAAGATTGGGAAATGATATCTTCTTAAATAAAGCCTCAATGTAATGATGAGGGGCTGGCACAGTCTGGCCATCCATCCTCATATAATAGATATTATTGTATTGATGGGGAGAAAATTCACTTTTGGGCACGTCAAATAGATACACGAATTTATTATCGACTTTGAAAGACCGGAATAAAATTCCTTGTGGTGAAGGAATGATTTTATTGGCAATCTTAGCTATAAACTCGTCTTTTTGATATTCTTTTTCAAATGACGTCAGAGGACCAGAGCAAATATGTTTACCGGTTTCAGATTTTCTTGAAACGGGCGCCCCCCAAATAACAACGCCACCCTCTGAATTTAGGAATGCGCACAAGGTTTTCATAACGCCCCTTTCTTTTTCGTTATGATCATTGTTCGCTTTTAGGTGTGTATATGATTTAAACTCAATCTTGATACTTTCTTCTTTTGGTTGAAGGAAATAGTTTTCTAGGTCTGTGATAATAAGTTCTTCTAATTCTTTGCCAAATAATAGTTGCGTTTGGGTCATCGGGGACAGTTGATTGATAATTCTAAAAAAACTCCTTACACAAAGCATCGAATATACCCTCTTTCTGAATGTGTTACCGAATATTGTGGGTTTTATGATTATATAGTTGAGTAACCCTTCCTCCACTCACCCGGACGAACTTCATATTTTTTTTTATTCAGTTTCAAAATTCGTTCGCTCCGGATACCCTCATTCATCGGCAATTGACCGGCTCGCTCGATGCGCTTCACGAAACAGCTTCGCTCTACGAGCTAACTGCGTGTACAAATCTCAAAGTATAGAATTTTCCTTTTTTCATGCATTCTTCCAATTTTTTTCTCCAATATTTTCGCATTTTTTCAAATTCTTATGAAATCACGAATATTTTTCACCCAATCCGATATCCTATAGGAATGCGGCTGGAGAGTTTATACATTTGTGCTGTGAAAGTGTGCGTCTTAAATCGGCTTGGAGGGTAAAAAGTCCTGTGGACTGCAATGCAAAATTTTTGCGAGTTTGTTCAGGTGTTTAATGTTGTAGTGAGATGGGTACTTACGGTTCTCGATTTTACCTATAAAACCTTTCGACAATTCGATTTCATCGGCAAGGTCTTTCTGCGATATGCCGAGTGCTTCGCGTTTTTCTTTCACCTGGGCGATGACGTATTGATCAATCTTTGATTTCAAGGAGGCATTCACACCCGCTAAATTCAACGATTTCTGTACAATAGCCGATAGCCTATAGGAGGGTATTTCCTATAGGAGAGCGAAATTTCTAAGTTATGAAAGTGATACCACCTGAGTTATTAATGCGGATATTAATGAAACGCCTCTGGGAAGAGAAGCCTATGAAGGTTATTGCCTCGGAATTAGATATATCAGAAGGCAAAGTCAGGCGTTATTTCCATCGGGGAATGTTCAAGATTCAAAAAGCGACCGGAACACATCAAATATCAGCTCGCCGAATCAAATTTTAGTTTGAATCCGCTTAGCCCCAGCGTGAATACTACAGACCACGGTCAGAATCCACCTGTCTGTGCTATGCTTCCGGATATCCTGAGACTGCACATATAAAATCTAAGAAAACCATAATAAGAGTGATCTTTTGATTTTGGTAGTAGCATTAATTAAATCATATCCGAACAGCATTGTCATTCATAGCATGAATCAGAGAAACAGCATTCTTTACTTTGATTTTCTTTAATATATTATGACGATGTGTCTCGACCGTTTTAAGGGCTATGTCCAATGCAGTACTGATTTCTTTAGAGGAAAGTCCCTCATTAATTAGTTTGACGATTTCTAATTCTCTTCCGGTGAGAGAATGAACAGCAGAATCCTCGTTGTCGCGAAGATGAACATCCAATAGAAGCTCCTTCATTTCGTTACAGATATATTTCTTTCCCTCGGATACAGCCAGAATAGCGTCTTTCATTTCCGGCACGGAAGAATTTTTCGTTACATATCCGAGGGCGCCAAGCAGTAGCATTTGTTTAAGATGCACAGGATGGTTGCTCATTGTTACGGCGATGATGCCAGTCGCCGGAGACATCATGCGGATTTTTTTCGCGGCTTCGATTCCGTTATAGGGAGTCATGTGGATGTCAAGCAAAAGTATATCGGGCTTAAATTTCCGGCTCATCTTGATTGCCTCATCACTGTTGGAACAGCCGCCGATGATCTTGAATCGTCTGTCTCTGCTGAGGATCATAGTCCAGGCATCACGTATCAGTTGATGATCATCCGCAATTAAAATTCGAATCATAACAGTCAGGTTTATGCGACAAATTTATTTAATTATCAGATGCATCTGCAACTTAACGGGAATTATAATGCATTTAGTGGGAGACAATGATTACATCTGGCGGAATAGTCGTGTACATCATACATCACAACGCCTCATCAAATTCTAATAAACTAGTTGTTAAACAAATAATCAATGTTGTCCGGATCTAAGCGTAAATATGTATGCCTATGAATTTATTTGTAGTGGTGAAATGATGCCGCCTCCCATCCCTCCAAAGGCGGGAAGCGGGACCGGGCTCTGCGCTGTATTTCCTCCCGCCGTTGGCGGGAAGAAGATGCCGCTTCGATCCTTGGCAGATTAGTTGTGCATGTCAAATCCCGACCCATCAAATTCTAGTCAGAATCTTCCTTGCCACACCATCCCTACGCACATCTTTCGGATTACATTTAAAATTTGTCTTAAAAGCATTTGTCAGATTAGAATGATCCGGGTACCCGCACTTCAGGGCGATCGATTGTATCGATTCCTTGGTAGTGATGAGCAGGAGCCATGCGTGATCCAGTCTTGCTGCCTGACCATAATCGAATATCGTTGTGCCGTATAAATGTTTAAAACATTTCTGCAAAGTGCATTCATTCAAACCGACTTTTCTTGCCAGCTCCTTGATCCGATATTTCTTGCTGAAATCGTGCACCAGCAGCTCTTTGGCTTCTTCCGTGATGGTGATTTGCTCCTTCGAAAACACGGCGGGTGCATCCGGGTCAATACCACTCAACCGGTTAAAGAGCATGGTCGTTAACAGGCCGACTGCAGAATCATAAAATAGCGGCGCGAGACAGTCGTCGCCGTCATAGGTCAGGATCTGGTTTACAAGCAGAATCATGTCCGGCGACAGATATTGGGTGACACCGAGCAACTGCGCGGGTTCGCCGCGATCAACCTTGTCCAAAAACCGTTTCAGTAAATCATAGTGTTCCGCATAGCCAACGAGGAAATCGCGTGTATAGTGGACATCGAAAGTATGATAGGTCTTTCCGCTTTTGAATTCGGTGACATTATTAATAAAGGGCGCATACGACAATTCGAACTGCCGTTGTTTCAGTTTCGTCTCGCCGAATCCGTCCCACCAGGAAGTGAAATGATTTTCAAAAGGAATATGCAATTCCAAAACCGGAAAGTTCCCGCGACCGATGATCATCGTATTCCTCGTGAGCAGATAATTGCTGTACCAGATTTGAAATTCCTGGCCGACAATATGCTGGAACATCATGTCACCGATATCATGGGAGACCAAAAAGCGTTCACTGCCTTTGAGATAATGTTGTTTTAATAAGGTCTCCGGAATGTCTTTCACAATGTCCAACCGGTCGCTGCCCTGTATCAGAATCTCTAAGGGTGGCGGCGGAACGATTCTTTTTTTCATAAATCTGATTTTGGTTTTCATTAAATGACCCGCTATATGTCCAGCTAGCTTGCGGTCATGAATCGAACGTTACAATGCAAGCCGACAACGAGCGGCGGCGAAAGTCAAATATTATATAGTCGGAATTTTTATGAAATCGGGAATATTTCTTTTCGTGCTTTGGATTTGTTGACGGATTTAAAAATGATTTATGAATGGGTGAATAAAGATTACTCAAAACAATTCTGGCGGCTCCATGGGAGCCGGACGCTGGTGGAAAACACGTACCGGTCGATTCAACAAAATCCGGGCAGTCATTCCTTCATCGGCTTGCACAATGGAAAGCCCGTCTGCCAGATGGATGTTTACCTGGTAGCATTTGATGAACTCAGTGATCATGTACTCGCGGAGGATCACGATGCGGGCATACACATGCATATGGCCCCGCTCGTTAAACCGGTCAGCGGACTATCGCTGGTGTGTATGCGAACTTTCCTGGACTTTTATTTTTCATTTCCGGAGTCAAGACGAATGTTCGGTGAACCGGACGAAGAAAATATTAAAGCGAATCGACTGGTTGAACGTGCGGGCTTTCAGTTGTTGAAGCCCATCACCATGTCCTATAAGCGGGCAAACCTTTGGGTCTGCACCCGTGAGGAGCTTTTGAAGAATCCAAATATATAAAATTATATGAAACGCATACACTCCCTGGACCTTGCGCGTGGCTTCACGGTGCTCATGATCGCACCGATCCATACCGTCATGATATTTTCAAAACTAAGTGTCCGGCAAACACTACTAGGCAACTTCCTCGCCTTTGTGGCCGAATGGCATGGTGCACAGATTTTTATGACCATCATGGGGATTTCGTTTGCCTTATCGAAAAATAAAACGCCGGAAGCCGCTGTAAAAAAAGCGACCCTTCTAATGGTTTTTGCTTATGGCTTAAATATTTTCAAGTTCGTGATCCCGCATTTCTTTGGCTGGCTACCGGCGCCTTTGCTGGAGCAATTGCAGGTAGGCCCGGGTATACATGGGTACATTCAGCTTTTCGCAGTTGGCGATATCTTGCATTTTGCAGCCATTGCGATTTTAGTGATGGGAATCGTCGTCGGGTTCAGGGACTATGACAGGGTCGCGGCCTGGATGGCTGTCGCCATCTGCTTTGCAAGCCCGTGGTTGTGGGATGCGGCTTCGGATAATGGATTCGCCAATTATGGCCTAAGGATAATTGGAGGTAAGCCGCCGGTTGTCTTCTTTCCGCTGCTTCCCTGGTTGGTGTATCCTTTACTGGGACTTTGCCTCGGCAAAATGATTCAGAAGATTCCTAATACAAATTCAGATCAAAATACAGACTTATATCCGCCTGCGGATCAAAATCAAAAACCCTGGCTGGGATTTGACAGCTTCTGGCTCATAGGCTTGGTTTTTATGCTGTTCGCAGCCATTCTAAAATATTTTCTCCGCGAAGACAGTTTCACCTCTTTTTACCGGACCATACCAATCGACACCATAATACATGTTGGCTTTGTCTTTATGGCGCTTTCATTTTGGTATTGGATTACCCTCCACGTGAAAGCCAATGCACTCTTCAGACTTTTCAATTATGCCAGCCGTCACATCACCCGGATCTATATCATCCAGTGGATTCTAATTTGCTGGTTGCTGCCATTCATAAGTTACCAGCAATCCGGATTCATCGGATCCCTTTTCCTGATTTTTCAGACTTCCATTATCACTCTGGCTACATCTTTAATGATTGACCTGACAAAATCGAACGTTCAAAAAAGGAAATAACAACCAAAGCATATGAACAAGCAAATGATCCATGACCTCGTCGGCATTGGAATCGGGCCCTTCAATCTGGGTCTGGCAGCCCTTGCTAAAAATTTTCCAAATCTTAATACAAAATTCTTCGACCGCAACGCGTCTTTCAACTGGCATCCCGGGCTGCTTATGCCCGAAACCCGGCTCCAGGTGCCGTTCTTCGCGGACCTGGTTACACCGGCCGACCCGACCAGCCGATTCACTTATATGAATTTCCTCAAGACAAAGGGCCGGTTTTTTCGCTTCGGGATCCAGGAGAATAACTTCATCACGCGTTTTGAATATAATGAGTATTGTCAATGGGTAATATCGCAACTGCCTAACCTGCATTTCGGTTTTACCTGTGAAGCGATTCACTTCAATTCGCAAAAAGATTGTTACGATCTATATTTCCGCGGTGCTGATGGTCACAGCTATCTGTTCCACGGGAAAAAAATTGTGATCGGCGTGGGGACAGTTCCGTCTATGCCGGAATGCGTCGCAGATTGCGATCACGACCTTGTATTTCATTCTTCAAATTATCTCTTCAAAAAAGAAATGCTTTCTGGACAGAAGCATATTTTAATAGTTGGGTCGGGTCAATCCGCCGCCGAAATATTTTATGATTTGCTGCAACATACGTCCAATAGTTCATCCGTTATTGAATCCATTTCCTGGTTTACGAGGGCCGAATACATCTTCCCGATGGATGGCAGTAAATTTGCTTTTGAACTGACCTCGCCTGACTATATCGACTATTTTTATAATCTTCCCGACACAATAAAACAAAAACTGCAGTCAGCTCAAAACCGCCTTTATAAGGGTGTTAACAAAGAACTAATCGATGCCATCTACCAGCGTCTTTATCTGAATGCATTGCATGATTCGCGGTTGAAAGTTAATATTCAAACCAACACTGAATTCGATCAGATCCGGGTCGAAAACCAGTCGAAGATTAATCTGCTTTTCTATCATCTCACAAAGGAACAGTTTTGCGAATATCCAGCTGATATGGCCATCTTCGCGACCGGGTATAAGAACGTTATCCCGGAGTTCCTGAACCCGGTAAGAGCGCTTATCCAATGGAAAGAAGACGGAAATTATGATGCTAACAAAAACTATTCGGTGGATGCAAACGACTCAGTCTTTGTCCAGAATGCCGATCTTCAATCCCATGGCTTTAATTCCGCGGACCTGGGGATGGGGCCATTACGTAATGCCGCCATCCTAAACACAATTTTCGGAAATGAGCAATTCACATTTGAAAAAAATGTGACATTCCAGCATTTCTAAAAAATTAAATGCGAAATTGTCAGGAAGTCATAGTTTGTTTTTCAATGGCAAAATAGAAGTAGGGACCTGGATACATTGGTAAACGAAGATCAACGGGAGAAAGTGAATTAAACAATGCAGTATGATAGAAATCAGCGAACAGGTATATCTCGAAAAGTTCCAGGCTATTTTTGATTGGTTTCAAAGCCATATTCATGCAGATCCGGATTCTTACCGGTATGAGATTGTGGATTTGAAAAGGACACATATCAAGATGATAGAGTTAGTTAACAAAAGGACCGGTAATACGCATTTCAGAGTGTTGATCAAGGCAACATACGACCCGATTGATGAAACCTTTTTGCCAAAGGAAAATTTAAAGGAGGTTGGCTATCTGCAACAATCACAGACGAATAATCCTCTTATCCCCGGGACTGCCTTTCAGGTCTGCTATATTCGTTTAAATAACCTGGATCAGCCGATTGATGAAATTTTATATACCTATTCACCAGACGACCGAAAATATCACGTCATTAAACGGAATGGATAATACTAATGCTTGAATACACAGAGAATGAGGTATGTCTGCACCGGTTTTATAAGGACAAAAGCCTCGAAAAGAGTTTCGAAAAGGATAATACATATCTGAAGTCAGCATTTGAAGAGATTAAAAAACTTTGGATGGCAAACATCGCAAAAATGGCCCAAGTTAAATACCTCCTCATTGCCGAAGCGCCGCTCTGGGGCAATGAAAAAAAATATATTTATAATCCCCGGACCAATAATTCCCAGTTCTTTTACCGCAGTGACCTGGGAGATATTCTGGATAGAAGACTAAGTAATAAACAGGAATTTTTGGACTGTTGTATCGAGATTGGCCTTTCGATAGTAGATATATCGCCATTTGCGCTTAGTCAGGCACACACAAAAATTAATTACAGAAATATGCCGGTTAATGATTACAGGAGACTGGTTGGTGAAACAGTTCCTTTCTACTTTGAAAGGAAAATTCAGATGGCCGGCGATAAAGCGTCGGGAAATATCCAGTGTTTTTTTCGGTATTCCAAGGTTAAAAATACCTTCAATGATATCATTGGCAATGTGTTATTGAAAAACAAATTAATTACATCACTAAATAGAATAGGGGATATTGCGCAAAATGGAGGTGGCATTGATAAACGAAAACTAAGCCGGTTTATCATTAATGGAAACTTATAGCAAAAAATATATCAGGACCATCCGGTTAAACTCTTTCCATCCGTTATGTGAAACCAGGATAGGACGAAATGCGATGGAGACCTTTGGTTATCCACCCTTTATTGATGCCTCCTGCAGGCGGGAACCTGATTTTGAAAACCCGTTTCCTTCCATCACCGCCTTGTGCAGGCAGGACAAATTTGCGCCGCAACTGGTTCCCAACGATCTGGTCATATACATAACGGTCAAAGGTAATTGGCTCGAATCTTTTGAACATTACCGGATTATTGCCATTCTTGAAGTCATAGAAAGAAAAGAAACCCACTCCGAGGCCAAATCCTGGTATTCACATCGCGGAATACCTCTGCCATCGAATTGTATGGTGGAAGACAATCTTCCTCACTCTTTTATAGAAACAGCAGGCAATTACGACACGGAAACAGAAATTGAAAGATTTTTAATTTCCTCCGGGGAAAAGCAACGAATGGTGGGAGAGCGAAGAATTAAACTTTGGGATGATCAGTATCGGGCGAAATCCAGGAGGTGGGGTGTTTTTATTATTACAAGGCCAGTTTTTATAAATCTGTCCGACCCTCCCATTTTGAGGCCTGATGATATTATATCTATTTTCGGAAAAAAAATCAATACCCGGATGCCAAAAAAAATTAGCAGATTAGAATTTAAAGCATTGGCGGCTATCGCGGATATAGATTTTGTAGAAGCAAAATAAAAATATTTATTTCTTTTCGGATCAGGAATAATCTAAAAACACATCACGTGATACAAAAACCAATAGAGGATATAAATGCGGACGATATTGCGATGTTGATTTCAAACAAAGTGCCCGAAAGTAAAACAATTGAGTATAAAGCCGGTATTAGTTTAAAAAAGGACGAAGAAAAAAAAGAATTTCTTTATGATATCAGCTCTTTTGCCAATGCATCCGGTGGTGACATTCTTTTCGGAGTGGCGGAAGGGGAGGAGAAGGGGATTCCGCAATCAATGGAAGGGATCGAGGAAAATATGGATGAATTAAAACTAAAAATAGAGAACATGCTTCGGGATTCAATTGTCCCTAGGATAGTTAATCTTAAGATCAAGGGAATTCCTGTTCAAAATGGAAAAAATATTATGATCATTCGGGTTCCCAGGAGTTTTAATTCTCCGCATCAGGTAACATATCAAAGGGTTGACAGATTTTATAGCCGGTCCAACAGCGGGAAATATATTTTGGATGTACATGAATTAAGAAATGCTTTCCTGTTATCGGAATCCCTGGTTCAGCGAATGAAGGCCTTTATAAACGACAGACTGGCGAGGATCGTTGCCGGAGAAACATTTGTTGACATTCCTGAAACTGCAAAGATTATTTTACATTTTCTTCCGGTTTCTGCGTTTGACAACCAGCATATCAATTTATCGGTCGATGATATTAAAAATAAATCCCCATTCCCACTGGGTGGAGGAAGTTCTGACCGTCGGGTAAATTTAGAAGGTGTTCTGAATTTTACACAGCTGCCGGGGAAGTCCATTTGCGATGCTTATCTTCAGGTATACCGTACCGGTATTCTGGAAACAGTGAATGCTAATATCCTGGGGCCGTCTAATGGGAAGAAGCAAATATATACAGATGGTGATTATTCATTCGAATATATCATTTTGAGGTCGATCGCTTCCTGTTTGAAATTTTTGGAGCAGGTTAATGTACCCACGCCCATGTATTGCTTTCTGAATCTGATAGGTGTAAAAGGTTATTTTATGCATTCAGCGCACCTTATTCCGGGAAGAACTGGAGTCCGTATGATC
>JABDFX010000028.1 GCA_013286315.1 Bacteroidota bacterium
CAGAGGCGGCCAAATATTTCTCCGGTGTTTTAATCAAAGATTATGGAGGCGTTGGCGGTTTAAAAACAATTTCCGTGAGAAGTCTTGGGGGGCTCAACACCGGTTTGGTTTATGACGGAATAAACATTGCTGACGCCCAGACTGGTCAGGTTGATCTGAGTAAATTCTCCGCAACTTTTGTCCAGTCCCTTGAACTGGATCAGGCCAACCCGCAGCAGATTCCCATTCCGGCGCGTATATACTCATCCGCCGCCATCCTCTCATTTACGAGCAATTCTTTTAATACAACAAACTTCTCGAAGACCAAATGGATGGCCGGAATAAATGCGGGCTCCTTCAGTTTATTACAGCCCTACGCAGGTATCTGCCTGCCTGCGGGTAAAAACATGGTGGTGAGCACAAATGTTCAGGCAACATGGGCCAAAGGAGACTATCCCTATCCTATTGAGAATGGAATGTTCTCACAAAAAGCATATCGCACCAATTCCGATATAAAGGCTTTCCAGGGAGAAATAAATGTAGTAAATCGATTTTCCGATAGTTCTACTTTACAAACCAAAGTCTGGGGTTATCAGTCCGAAAGAGGGTTACCCGGCAGCATTATTTTTTTTAACGACATATCGGTACAACGTCTGGAGGATAGGAATTTTTTTATCCAGAGCCGATACCTGAAAAAATTAAGTGAGACCACTATCATCCTTGCTTCTGCTAAATATAGTTCGCTATTTACGAAGTATACTGATCCTAACTTCTTAAATAATGCCGGCGGATTGGATGACAGGTATACACAAAATGAAATGTATGGCAGTATTGCTCTTAGTCACCGCATGGGGGAATATTTTTCGTTCTCAGTTGCGTCCGACCTGGCATCAACTCATCTTTCGGCCAATATAAAATCTTTCCCCACACCCACCCGTACGAGCGCATGGAACAATCTGATAATTGAATTTACAAAGTCACACTGGCAGTTAAACGCATCGTTGTTAAATACGAATATCAACGATAAAACGGTCACCGGGACAGCATCGGCTGATAAAAATAGATTTACGCCTGCCTTTGCGATCGGATATAAGCCAAATTCAGAAAGTCCTTTTTTGTTCCGTTTTTTTTTACAAAGATATTTTTCGCATGCCGACATTCAACGACCTGTATTATACCTATAATATGAACATTAATCCCAAGCTGCTTCCTGAATATTCCGAACAATATGATGCCGGTTTTACTTATACCAAAAATTTTAAATCCAGTGTGGGTCAATTCAATTTCAGTGCGGATGGTTATTATAATAATATCAAGGACAAAATTATTGCAGTGCCTGCTCAAAATCTTTTTATCTGGACCATGAAAAATATAGGGAAGGTCCGGATAACGGGCATCGACGTTAATGTACAAATCAATGGTAAGCTCTCTTCTGATCTTAAATGGTCGGCCAGGATGGCTTATACCTGGCAACAGGCCCTCGATGTAACGGATCCTTCGAGTTCAGTTTATAAGGATGAAATTCCGTATACGCCCAACCAATCCGGTTCCGGAATGGCCGCTGTTTATTATAAGATCTGGAGCGCCGGATATAGTATTTTATTTTCGGGTGAAAGGTATACGTTGGGAGAAAACGACCCAACCAATCTATTGCCGGGCTGGAATGAGCAGGAAGTTTTTGTATCCGCCCAGATCCCTTTCAAAAATTTTCTAACAACCATCAAGGGAGAAGTAAACAATTTATTCAATCAGCAATATGAAGTTATTCACTACTATCCAATGCCTGGCAGATCGTATAAAATAAGTATTACTATTAACAACTTATAAAAACTCAAATATGAAAAAAAACACACTGTTATTTGTGGCCTGCTTAGTACTCACTTTTTTATTTTCCTGTTCGAAGAATAATTCGTCAGCCCCTCCACCTGTTCCGCCGAAAGTGACCACGGGTATATTTGTTTTGAACCAGGGAACCTATGGTGCGAATAATACCACACTGACCTATTATGATTTTGCGACAGGCACGCAAACTACGGACTTCTTTAAAACTGTAAACGGTTTCGGTCTGGGTGATACCGGCAGCGACTTCATAACATATGGAGGCAAGATGTATATCGTTATGAATGTTTCCGGTTATGTAGCCGTAGCAAATGGCGTTACAGCGAAGTTTATTGATACGATCAGTTTTAAAAATGCCGGTGTGAACCGGGGGCCGGAGAATATCGCAGCTGCGGGCGGAAACGTATTTGTTTCCTCCACCGATGGAACAGTGGCCGTTATCGACACTTCCTCCCTCGCCGTCACAAAATATATTAATGTCGGATCAAATCCGGCGCAGATGGTGGTTGCCGACGACATTTTATACGTCAGTAATACGGGTGGTTTCAGTGCTACATTCGACTCTACCTTGTCTATCATTCCTTTGAATACACTTACTGAAGCAGGCAGGATTGTAGTGGGTATAAATCCGGGCAGTATTACAACAGATAATGCGGGTAATCTTTATGTTGTTTGTACCGGTGATTATAAGGCAGTCAAACCACGACTGGTTAAAATAAACATCAACGCGAGTACCCTCCAATCGGTTGACAGTACTTTTGGAACTATTCGATATTATAATAGTAATTTATTCACTACGGGTGGTTATCTGGGCGTTGCCAATGTAGGAATATTCAATACGGGTAATCTGGCTGCTGTCAGAACCTCCTTTATAACTGACGGAACAGTGATCGTAAATCCTTATGGGCTGGATATAGACCCCGCCACGGGAGACGTGTATGTGGGTGATGCAAAAGATTATGTTTCTTCCGGTGAAGTTTTTTGTTTTGATAAAACAGGAAAAAAGAAATTTAGTTTCTCTGTAACACCCGGCATCAGCCCTTTCAAGACAGTATTGGTTCAGCAATAAAAGTCAACTATGGAAGTATGAGAGTATGAGGGTATGAGAGTATCTTTGAGCAGTTGACATCATTCTCAAACTCACTTTATGCAAACGGGATTTAACGAGTTACTGACCGTGACGTTTACTCTGTTTGCCGTGATTGATGTTGTAGGTTCGATCCCCCTGCTGTTATCATTAAAAAAGCAAATGGGCGGAATCCCGGAAGTCAAGGCTACCCTGATTTCGGGAGGTTTGATGATTTTATTTTTGTTTCTGGGTGAACCGTTATTACATGTGCTCGGAGTTGAAACCCATTCTTTTGCCGTTGCCGGATCGATCATCATTTTCATCCTCGGTATGGAGATGGTGCTCGGAACCGAATTTTTCAAACCGGATAAGGATTCCAAGTCTTCCCTGGTTGTTCCGATTGCCTTTCCGTTGATTGCAGGTTCCGGAACGCTTACGACCATCATATCTCTGAAAGCGAACTATGAAGAAAGTATGTTATTAATTGCTATCCTTATCAATCTGATCATTGTCTATGCTGTTCTGAAATCCCTTAACCTCATCGAGCGGATTTTAGGTCCCGGCGGAATGGTTGCCATACGTAAATTTTTTGGCGTAATATTGCTGGCCATTGCCATTAAAATCTTCAGTAGCAATGTACCCGGACTGATAAAATAGGCCTCGTCGTACAATGGATAGTAT
Organism: Bacteroidota bacterium; assembly: GCA_013286315.1. GTDB lineage: Bacteria > Bacteroidota > Bacteroidia > Chitinophagales > Chitinophagaceae > Puia. Next base: position 3,569 of record JABDFX010000028.1, read on the forward strand.
AAGAGTTTCCGAAGCTCCAGATCCAGGTTCGATTCCTGGCGAGGCCACTTCCACATCTTTCCGTTTCAAAGGATTACATCGAACCAGTTACCCGGTTTGTCGAAATAATTTCCGTTTATCGCAGCCTTAGGTAGTTTTGTAGAGCAAAGAATTTGTTTAACCCCTGTAAAGCGTCTTACTTATGGAATACGATAACGACCGGGTTGTAAAAGGCGTCCATAAAACCGAGTTGTATTGCTGGATATTTTTTGTGCTATTGAATCCGCTGGTAAACAGTCTGGCGATATTCCCCCGTCAGCAAACAGCCTGGATTGCCCTGATACTCGTAAGTCTGTTCATTTCACCTCTGTATATTATTTACTCAAGAGTTATTGTACCAAAATTTCTTTACACAGGAAAACATTTCTTATTTGGCCTGCTGACTATTTTATTCTTCCTGGTTGTGATTAGCTTCGTCTTCCTGCTGAATGGGATCATGTTATTTTTTGTTCAGGGTGTGGGGCAATACTATTTTGCATTTTCAACAATCAATCTTGCGCGGGAAGGCAGCTGGGTTTTCATTAATACCTTTCTGGCCGTTTCAATCGCATTCCTAAGAAGAAATCTGAATGAGGAAGAGACCATTGAAGAACTTCAGAAGGATAACACTTTTTATAAGCTCCGATATTTCCGGACACAATTAAACCCGCATTTTCTTTTTAATACGCTCAATAGCATTTATTCACTCAGTCTCGCTAAAAATGATAAGACGACCGAGGTGGTGATCAGGTTATCCGATATCATGCGCTTTCTGATTTACGAATGCAATGAAGAGAAAATTCCTCTGGAAAAAGAAATTGAATTCATAAGGAATTATATAGAAATTGAAAAAATAAGATATGATGCCGACATAAAATTTACAATCGAAGGGACCACGGAGGGCATTATGATTGAGCCTTTCTTATTCATTTCCTTTATTGAAAACGGCTTCAAACATGCGATTGATAATTCTTTTGCAAAACCATTTATTTATATAACACTGAAAGTAAGTAAGGATCAGATTGTACTCAATGTGATTAACAATACCAGCCTCGAACTGGAAACGCAGGCGAAGAAAATACAGGGCAAGGGCCTTGTAAATAGCAAAAGCGTATTGGAATTACTGTATCCGGACGCTTATTCATTGGATATTATTCAGACTGAAATAAAGGACAGAAAGGAAAGTAAATCGAGGTTTAAAAACGCTAAGGAAAGGTTGCAGCAATTATACCCGGATGCTCATACACTTGACGTAATTTTGAGTAATAATACATTCACTGTTTCTTTAATTTTATTAACCGGTTTACTTGATAAGATGTATCATTATAGAAGATGAAAGACTGGCGCAGGATGTTATTAAAAATCACCTGCAGAGATCCGGCCGATTTGACCTGCTTGGCACATACCGGAATGCACCTGAAGCCAGAGAAGCGCTGGAACGGGAGACAGTGGACCTCATTTTCCTTGATATCCAATTACCCGGAATGACGGGTCTGAATTTCCTGCGTTCTCTTTCCAATCCACCACTTGTCGTGTTTACCACATCATATCCTGAATACGCTTTGGAAAGTTATGAATTCAACGTGATTGACTATTTGTTAAAACCAGTTTCTTACGAACGATTTTCCAAAACCATTGACAAAATTATTGATGGTAAAATTTTTAAAACGCCCAGCGCCGAAGTAAAAACAGTAAACCGCGATCATATTTTTATCAGGTCGGAAGGCAAGTTTTTCCGGATCAGTTTTTCCGACATTATTTATATTGAGGGGATGAAGGACTATCTTAAAATCCACACCACAGAACACATTATTGTTACTCATCAGACCATGATGGATATGGAAAACATTCTTCCGGGCAACCATTTCATCCGCATACATAAATCTTATATTGTTTCGATCGCACATATAAAAGCCGTATTCGGCAATTCCGTGGACATGGGGAAGACGCAGCTGCCTATTGGACTTAATTATAAAGAGAGGATTATGAGTTTTGTGACAGGCAAATCTTTTGGAACATTGTAACTTTCGGATTACCGAGGAATATTACTTCATTTCCCATTGTTCAGAAATTCATTAAGTAGCGGAAATAATTTTTCGGGTTCTTCCACCTGCGGATTGTGACCTGAGTATTCGAACATGACAAAATGTGCCTGGGGACAGTATTCTTTAAATTTGATCATCATTTCAGGAACAGCCACCCGGTCATAGCGGCCACCATAAATCAACACAGGCATGGTCAGCGATTTCAATTTGGTACGATAATCGAAGTTACCGATGTCGCTACCCACGATGAAATCACCATCCTTGCCCACCATTTGATAATATAATTTTGTATTATTTGGGTTTGGGTAAGGCTTTATTGATGAAACAGATTCGGGTTTCCGCTGAAAGTTGTCCGGGTTATAAGAATACAGAAATCCATACGGCACTTTACCATAAATGGCCTGGTGCTCCGGGTCGCTGGAAACGAAACCTTGTTCACGGATTTTCATAAGGTCAGCCCACACTTCCGGGTAGTTTGTTTTGATTTCATGGTTGCTGTTATCGTCATTTTCCTGCCACATTATGAAACTATGAAAGGTGTTAGCCAGCACGAGATGTTTCACGTGTTGTGGATATTTAGCCGCGTAACCCTGTGCAACCAGCCCGCCGTAAGAATGGCCCAGCACGTTTATCTGTTCGAGATGAAGTCCGACGCGAAGGCCTTCAATATCTTCTATGTCCCTTTCCAATGAATACTCCCTCACGTTTTTTGCGGTATCGGATTTACCTCTTCCGAAGGCATCGAAATATACAATCATATTATGCGCCGCCAGCGGATCAAAACTCCTGTATGAAATATGAGCGCCCCCGGGTCCGCCCGGGATGATGAAAAGCGGATCTCCCTTACCAACAAGGACCACCCATAATTTCGCCCCATTTACTAAAATATATTTTCCATCCTTTTGGCTATCAGGGTATTGCTGGGCAACCGCGTGTAGAATAATAAAAAATAACGCGAAGACTGAAGCGAACTTTTTGCACATATGCATAACAATAAATTTCATTTTACTAAGATCCCTAAATAATTTCAGCCGTGTTCAGGATTCCGGTTATAATCAGTAAAACTATTTATTATTTGATATCTTAGCACGTATGTCCGGGCCGGATTTGCACTCAAATAATTCAACCTGCGACACATATACAGCCCCTCTTCCAACATGAATGATTTAATTCAAAATCTGAAAAGTCTGGAAAAATGATTGATTTAAGGGAAAACAAAACAAAAGTCTTGACTCCAATTCAAATTGATGTTGAAAATATCAGCCGGATTCCGATTATTCCATCCCTGTTTGAGGTCATTTGCCGGACCACCGGAATGGGATTTGCTGCCATAGCACGCGTTACCGAAGATAAATGGGTGGCCTGCGGTGTAAGGGACGAAATTTTATTCGGCCTTGAACCAGGTGGGGAGCTAAAGCTGGAGACCACGATTTGTAACGAAATACGGCAAACTCATCAGGCAGTAGTTATCGATCATGTGGAACATGATAAAATCTTTTGTGGTCATCCAACGCCGCGCATGTACGGCTTTCAGAGTTATATTTCCGTACCTATTTTCAAAAAGGACGGAAGTTTCTTTGGAACCCTTTGCGCTATTGATCCGGAACCGCATCGCCTGAACACTCCCGAGATTCTTGGTATGTTTAATCTGTTCGCTGACCTGATCTCATTTCATCTTCAGGCAATTGAACAGGTATCCGTTATGGAATCGAAATTAAAAGATGAACAGGTAACAGCCGGGCTCAGGGAACAGTTCATTGCCATCCTGGGTCATGATCTGAGAAATCCGCTCAGTGCCATCACGTTCAGTTCTGAACTTCTTCTTGAGTTACCACTGGATAAGGAAGCTGCATCATTGGTAAATATTATAAAAAAAAGCTCCGGCAGAATGGGCAGGTTAATAAAGAATACACTGGATTTCGCAAAGGGACGACTTGGAGGTGGGATCATTTTGAACCGATCGAACAGCGAACCTCTTCAACCGATCCTGGAACACGTTATTGAGGAACAACAGACTGTTCGGCCAGATGTCGAAATCATCACGCGGTTCGATCTTAAAAAACCTGTGTTTTGTGACGAAAGCCGGATGGCCGATTTGCTTTCCAATCTTCTGAGTAATGCGCTTTCGCATGGTAAAGCAGATGCTCCGGTGTATGTGGATGTTATGATTCAAAACGGCGAATTCAGCATGTCTGTTGCAAATTCCGGTGATAAGATTCCTGAAAACCTGATAGGTCAGCTTTTTCGCCCTTTTGCCCGGGGCCAGATAAAAAAAGGGCAGGATGGTTTGGGGCTCGGTCTTTTTATTGCATCCGAAATTGCACAGGCTCATGGAGGTCAGATCAGCGTTATTTCCAATGAAACAGAAACCCGGTTTACATTTACAATGCCCGCTGATTCTGAAGGGCTCGATAACTAGCCGAATAGACATGATTGGTTTCATGACAGAAATCAATTTCTATTCAAACAATAAATAGCGGGTGTTCTGCAAATGGCTAAATGAACGGATTATGAAAATAGCAATCGTAGGAGCGAACGGTAAAATAGGATCCAGGATTTCAGCAGAGGCGATCGGTCGTGGGCATTCTGTCACTGGAATAGCGCGTAACCCCGAAGCGGGTATTAAAAATGAAAATATAAAATGGGTTAAGGCGGATGCGCTCGATTCGGATTCGTTGGCATCTGCCATCAAAGGACATGATGCTTTGATCAGTGCGTTTGGTATTGACTGGTCCAGACCGGAAACATATCCTCTGTTCGTTGATGTATCTATATCCGAAATTGCAGCATTAAAAAGGGCCGGTATAAAACGAATGATTGTGGTAGGTGGAGCAGGCAGTCTGGAAGTGGCACCGGGAAAACAATTAGTGGATACTCCGCAATTCCCGGAAGAATGGAGAGCAGGTGCGAACGAACAAAGAAAATCACTGGAGGTTTTCCGTAAGGAAAATGACCTGGACTGGACTTTTTTCAGTCCGGCCATCATCATCGAACCGGGTCCGCGTACCGGCCGGTTCCGACTGGGAAAAGACAATCCTGTATTTGACGAAAAGGGGAATAGCATCATTAGTTATGATGACTATGCTATCGCATTAATAGATGAACTGGAGAATCCACAATTCATCAGGCAACGTTTCACGATCGGATATGAACGCTAAATGCTGAACGCGTAACGTTCAACGCATTAAGCGTTCCGACCTAGGCGTTAAGCACTACGCTTTACGCGTTGAGCGTTAAGCGTTTTTTAACAATCATTTCAGGGAAGGAGAGAATAATTTGGCGGACTATTCGTTTTCAGAGAAATAAGCACCCTTTCATTGCAATAATTCGTTATAAATTTTATCTTGTAAGGCCAATAAATCCTTATGAAACAACTACTTCTCATTCCTCTCTTCCTGCATATGAGCGGTGGGCACTGGTTCAAAAAAGCTTCTTATCCCACCGTAGATCTCATGCCTGTGCGCATGGAACCCTGGCCTATAAACCTTCAGAGAGTGATATATTATACTGATACCTGTTATGCATTTCAATTCAGGGACCAGTCCACTATGAATGCGGTTGCTATTAAAACCATGGATCTGGAAACAATGGAGCAATTAAAATATTTTAAAGATGGCCTGACCGCCCTAAAAAAGGGAGCCAATGGTGATATTGCTGAATTCAGAAACTATTCAATCAAAAAAGTCGGAACAAAAAAAGAAAATTCATGGTATATCCTAAGTTACGATGGCGCCGTTACTAATTTCCAGGAGCCGCAGGTAAACCGGATGCTATATATCATTAATGATTTAATCGCAAGCCAACATTAATTCTTCATTTAAAAAAATCAAGACGTTCGTATGAAAAATCTCTTATTGTTCATCCTGTTGTCACCGCTTGCCATGAAAGCGCAATTCAAAATTGTTAATTCTGCCACTATTAATATTGTGGATGTAAGGCAGGGTACCTGGCCGATCAGCCTGCAAAGAATTACAAAACCCTCAGATACCTGTTATGTACTTCAGTTCAGAACTCAGGAATACAATAATTCGGTCATCATAAAGACCCTGAAATTCCGTGACCTGGGTCAGTTGAAATATTTCCAGCAAGGTCTTGCCGCTTTAAAAACCGGTAATAATGGAGATGTGGCTGAATTCAAGGACTATACGATTAAACGGGTCGATGTATATAAAGAAGGTATTTCGTATATACTAACCTGTGATGGTGGTCTGACGAATTTCCAGCAACCTGAAGCTGACAGGATGATGGCCGCCATTGCTAAACAATAAAATTAAATATCTACTGAGGCAACCGGTCGCGCAGGAGCCCATAAAATGTGGTTCCTGCCAACGCGCCGGCAATTGTGATAAACATGACGGTATAACCTTGTCCAAGTAAAACAAATATAGGACCCGGACAGGCACCAGTCAATGCCCAACCCATACCGAAAATGGAGCCGCCGATCAAATACCTTTTCCAGCGCTTATCTTTTTCACCCAGATATATGGGACGACCATAAAAATCTTTCAGACGATACTCTTTGATGATGGCTACTAGGATAATTCCCAGAATTACGGCAGAGCCGATGATCCCATACATGAATATTGATTGAAACCGAAACATCTCCTGAATACGATACCAGGAGACGGCTTCTGACTTTGTCATAATGATCCCGAACAGGATTCCTATAATGATATATTTAAACGCCCTGAATATGGCTCTCATAAATGATTATTTGAATATATAAGGAAACAGAAGATGCGTTGTAAATAATCCGCCGATAAAAAAACCAATGACTGCGATCAGTGAAGGCAACTGGAGATTCGAAAGTCCCGAAATCGCGTGCCCGGAGGTACAACCGCCCGCATAACGCGTTCCGAATCCAATTAAAAACCCACCACCAAGGAATATGAATAACCCCCTCCCTGTATGCAGATAATTCCAATTAAAAATAGCTTCCGGTTCCAGGTGACCATCGAAAGGTATATTCAGTTTCTGCAGGTCTGCGATCGTTGCGGAAGACAGTTTGATGGCTTCAGACGATTGCAGATAATGGACAGCAATATAGCCGCCGATTACCGATCCCACCAGAAACCAAATATTCCAAAGTTGCTTTTTCCAATTGAAATTAAAATAAGAGATCTGTTTGCCCAATCCTAGCATCGAACAGATATTTGAAAGGTTTTTGGAAAATCCGAATGATTTTCCAAAGAATAAAAGCACTGCCATAATTCCGGCAATCGCAGGACCAGAAACATACCAAGGCCAGGGTTTACTTAAAAGTGAAATCATTTTTGCTTTTCTTAGTGCTGGTCTACGTCGGACGACCATTGAATATTAACAGCTGATGGCGAGAATTCGTTCAGAATCTGGCTTTAAACACCGACCCTGCATTTTTAAGTCTTGGGTTTCAAGAGTTTTCTCTTCAGCAAATTCCGGGTTTCCTGAAGAGATTCCAAATCTGTAAATGCATCTTTGGGTACCAAAAAAAAGGCCCTGCTATTGAAATACAAATGAAAGAAAAAAGGTGTTTCCAAAAAACTACTGAAGTCATTCCATGCCCACGCCAGCGATCCTCTTTGCGTTTGCAATAATACTTCATTGTCATTAAAATCCATACTGAACCGATCTTGGAAGGTATATGATTTTTTATAAACGCTTAGGGGCAGTATCGTCCAGAATGTAAGTAGCAGAACAAACCACATGATAGAAAACAACAGAAACGATAATGGCTGTATTTTGTGCATATAAAATAAAATGGCGCTCAGGATGGTGAAGAGGTTCACAATAATCAACAAAATTTTTATCTCCGGTCTGGAAATAAAATGATGCCTGAGGGCACTCATCACTTGTTTTTTTTCATACTGAAAATGTATGACCATTTTATCGGGTTAGTTGTTGTTCCGTTACGCTCCAATTGTATAGTGTTTTGCCATCTTCTCCCACAAACTGAACCATGCAGGTTCTTTCATTTTTTTTCCCGCGAACGGATATTCTGGCATAGTTTCTTTTTTCGACCAGACTTCCCGGAACACGCGCCGGATTATTTATTTCAGTACCTCTGACTTTCGCCACACCACTTGTGAAAGGTGAAACGGTGATATCATATAATTCATAATTGTCTTTTCTTTCAGCCTTCACAATTTCGCTGTGGTGGCGGTCACCTGTCAAAAATAAAACACCCTTAATATGATTCTCGTTTAAGAACACCATCAGTTCATGGTATTCATAACTATACTTATAAAATCCTTCATCCCTGCTCATTGGATTCAGGGTCTGACTGCCAACTACGATGATTTTAAATGTTGCGAGACTTTGAACCAATACATCTTCCAGCCAATGCAGTTGTTTTTGTCCGAAAAAATGCTTCTCCGGATTGGGCTTTCCATTTACACTATCTGCAAATTCATCTGCGCTCCTGAAGTAACGATCATCTGTTAAAAACAAATCCATATCGCTGTAGGACAACTGTGAGTAGATTCCTTTTTGATCTTCTCCGTAGAATGGATTGCACCAATACCTCATAAATATTTCCCTGGAAACATCTTTTAACCCGTAGGAGCTGCCTGAATTATCCGGTCCAAAATCATGATCGTCCCAAATGGCATACTGAGGCATATTTTTCAAAAGATTCCTCAAAACAGACTGTGCCCGGTCCCTGGAAGCCCGGTACCAAAGTCCCCACGGGCTCTGCAGGTCCACTTCCCGGGTATACCAGTTATCTCCCAGCCATAGGGTGAAAGCCGCGGTATCTTTTGCCATGGACTCAAAAATAATCGAATCACCACCATAGGGTTTCCCGGGACGGTCATATACTGGTTCATTAAAATAAGCGCAGCTTCCGGTAATAAAACTGAAATCGGGTGCCGGATTCCGCCATTGCCAGAGATCCTTCGTATGGAAAGAGCCAACGGCAGAAGATTTTTCCTGATTTAATATAAACTGGTATTCGTAAACACTGTTGATTTCCAGCCCACCGATGTCGATACGGAGAGGATTGAATTCCTTACCCAAGGTGCCATCATATATTTTCTTCCTGGAAGTTTCAGGATGTCCCTGTTTCCAATATATCAATGCCGCGGAAGTAATATCCGATGATACCTCTATCCAAATGGAAGCGGTCCTTAATTCAACCTGACCCAGCATCGGTCCGGATACAACAGATATCGCCTTTGTGGATTGGGCCTGAGCAAAAACAACAGGCATAAAACAGAAAATCAACCAGTGCTTTTTCATACCATACATTGGGTTCACAATGTACTAAGAAGCGGCTTGATTGATGAAAATCGGGCAGCAGGAATTTTATCTCGTAATATTCTTACATTTTGAGTAATGATTGTTCGCAGCCTGATACGGTGTTATGTCACGGTTACAGGAATATATCAGAGATAAAAGCAGTGCCAGGGCAAGGATCTTTTTCATATTGATGTTTGAGTTATCAATAAACGTTTTCAGGGAGAATTAAATTGCAAATGATATCCCAATTTCCCTGCCAAACAGTGGGAGATTTTCCCATTCCGGGAATGGTTGGCAGTTGAGGTTGGCGTTAAGCGTTAGGCGTTACGCGTTAGGCCTAAAGAGAAGAACCTCATATAGAAATATGAGGTTCTTGGGTTAAGTAAACCGTCCAAAGTATTTAAAATTAGTTAGCTGCAGCCCATGCTGTTTCCACAGTTCAGGCATTTATAACAGGTTCCGGAGCGGATCGTGATATGTCCGCAGGTATTGCAGGCTGGCGCATCACTTTGCATACTTTTAGCAGCCGCATTTACCGCGTTCATTCCGGAGTCAGTATTCATTGTTTTTGACATCTGTTTAGGAAGCGGATTCGACAATGAAACCGATGGTTTTGCTACAACCCTCACTTCGCTCAATTCATGCGTTTTTTTTTCCGTTTCGGCAACCGGATGATCCCAATCGGCTGTACCGGTATTCATTACTTCGGGCTTATCGAGTACATGAACCAGGTCGTTTCTGCCCAGGTATTCATAAGCCATGGAGCGGAAAATAAAGTCCACTATAGAAGTCGTGCTTTTGATATTCGGATGGTCGACCATGCCGGATGGTTCAAACCGGGTAAAAACAAATTTTTCCACAAACTCTTCGAGGGGAACACCGTATTGTAGCCCGATGGATATCGCTATGGCAAAACAATTCAACATACTGCGCATGGTAGCTCCTTCTTTGGCCATATCTATAAATATCTCGCCTAGCGAACCGTCGGTATATTCACCTGTCCGGAGGAAAATAACCTGTCCGTTAATTTTTGCTTTCTGGGTAAACCCACGCCTTTTTGCCGGCAATGTTCTGCGTTCAACAATGGTAGCCAACTCCCTTTTTAATTTGGTATCCGGAGAAGCCTGAACTCTTTTTTGTACCTCGATCAATAATTCCTGCACGGTCAGTTTACTCATATCCACGATATGAGGTTCCATGGTAGCCCGCGGTTCGTTCGTAAATGTCGGTTTAACTTCCTCTGTATTTTCCGTCTTTTTCTTTTTGTCTGATTTGTTACTGAGCGGTTGTGAAAGTTTGGATCCATCACGGTAAAGTGCGCAGGCCTTCAGAGCGAGTTTCCAGCTGAGAAGGTAAGCATCGGCGATTTCATCAATGGTCGCTTCATTTGGAAGATTAATGGTTTTTGAAATCGCTCCACTGATAAATGGCTGTACTGCACTCATCATACGGATATGTCCATGGGCATGGATAAAGCGCTCTCCAATCTTACCACATTTGTTGGCGCAATCGAATACCGGAAGATGTTCGTTTTTTAACAAGGGTGCACCTTCTACTGTCATGGTACCGCAGATATAATCATTGGCTTCAGCGATCTGATCATCGCTGTATCCAAGTGCCTCAAGCAGGCTCCATTCGAAATTATAATATTGTTCAGCAGAAAATCCCAAACGCTGGAGGCATTCTTCACCCAGATTATATACATTGAATACAAATCCAATTTCAAATGCAGAAGCCACTGCATTGTCAAGTTTCCTGATTTCTTCGGCAAAAAATCCTTTTTCACTCAGTGTCTGGTGATTGATGTGCGGTGCACCGGCAAAGGTTCCGGCACCCACGGCATATTTTACGATCGAATCAATTTCCTTTTCAGCATAACCCATATTTCTCAGAGCGGCAGGCACTGATTGATTGATGATTTTAAAATAACCCCCTCCGGAGAGTTTTTTGAATTTTACCAGCGCGAAGTCCGGTTCTACGCCGGTGGTATCGCAATCCATTACGAGCCCGATGGTCCCGGTAGGTGCAATTACAGTGGACTGCGCATTACGGTATCCGTATTTTTCTCCCAGCCGCACGGCATCGTCCCAGGCCTTGGTAGCTGATTTCAGCAGGTAATCCGGGCAATATTTTACCTTAATACCCTGTGGCTTGATCTCCAGGTATTCATACTCATCGGCATCATAAGCAGCCAGGCGGTGGTTGCGCATGACACGGAGCATCGCTTCCCTGTTTTCCTCAAATTTTGGAAACGGGCCCATTGTCCGCGCTATTTCTGCGCTTGTTTTATAGGAGATGCCCGTCATAATTGCACTGATGGCACCTGCAATGCCTCTCGCCTCTTCACTGTCATAGGGGATTCCCATGACCATCAGCATCGAGCCCAGGTTTGCATACCCGAGGCCCAGCGTACGATAATCATAAGACAATTGAGCCACTTCCTTTGAAGGAAACTGGGCCATCAGTACTGAGATTTCCAATACAGCTGTCCATAAACGGCAGGTGTACTCAAATCCTTCGACGTCGATAATATTTGTGGTTTCATCATAGAACCTGCGAAGATTAACAGAGGCCAGGTTACAGGCCGTGTTGTCCAGGAACATGTACTCGGAGCAAGGGTTGGAAGCCCGGATACGGCCACCATTGGGGCAGGTATGCCACTCATTGATAGTGGTGTCGTATTGGGTACCCGGGTCAGCACAACGCCATGCAGCGTACGAAATCTGGTTCCAGACTTCTCTGGCAGGAATCTTTTTCATTACTCTTCCATCACTTCTTGCTTTCAACTCCCAATCTTCCTCATTTTCCAGTTTCTCAAAAAATGAATTCGGAATTCTTACTGAATTATTTGAATTCTGTCCACTGACAGTTTTATAAGCCTCGCCTTCATAATCGCTGGCATACCCAGCGGAAATCAGCGCCGCCACTTTCTTTTCTTCTTCCTGTTTCCAGTTGATAAAGTCCATGATCTCCGGATGATCCAGATCCAGGCAAACCATTTTAGCCGCGCGGCGTGTGGTGCCACCTGATTTGATGGCACCGGCTGCGCGATCGCCGATTTTGAGAAAGCTCATGAGGCCGCTGGATGTGCCGCCACCACTGAGCTTTTCTCCTTCACCCCTTATGTTTGAGAAATTTGTTCCCACACCAGATCCGTATTTGAAAATGCGGGCTTCGCGAACCCAGAGATCCATAATGCCGCCATCATTTACGAGATCGTCTTCCACACTTAAAATAAAACAGGCGTGGGGTTGCGGACGCTCATAAGCAGAAGTGGATTTCTTTAACTGGCCATCATTCTGATCAACGTAATAATGACCCTGTGGTTTTCCGGTAATACCATAACTTTCATATAAACCTGTATTGAACCATTGCGGACTGTTGGGAACGCAGGCCTGGTTGAGTATGGAATAAACCAGTTCCTCATAAAATATGTTCGCATCTTTTGCAGTTGCGAAATATCCATATTTCACTCCCCACGCCTTCCAGCAATTGGCCATTCGATGAGCTACCTGTTTTACAGAAGTTTCGCGACCGAGGGTTCCGTCGGCCAGAGGAACGCCCGCTTTACGAAAATATTTCTGCGCCAGAATATCCGTCGCAATCTGGCTCCATCCTTTAGGAACTTCACAATTGTTCATCTCAAATACGATCTCTCCCGACGGATTTCGGATCACAGAACTACGATAATCGTATTCGAACTGATCGAAAACATGGATGTCGTCGCGGGTATAACGTCGGTCGAAAAGCAAACCGTTCGCAGATTGCGTATGAGTCATGATGCAAAAATCTTAGTTTGTTAAGAAAAGGTTACTAGCGAATGCAGGAATCGAAAGTATTTTTTCCATTTGAATATTCAAGCCCTTAGATATCCCCACATGTGGAAAATATAAGTTGATAAATCATGGAGCCCACGCGGGTATTCGGTTGCCGCAATTTATGCACAATGTTCTCATCTTGTCCACAAAAAAAATTTTGGAGAAACTCAAATATTCGATTATCTGATTTAAAATATTCCGATTAATGTAAACAGTAAAAACCGAAGGATTCGATTAACTGTAATCCCGGGATGTGTTTCGGAAAGCGGGAAAGTTTTCGCACATTTGTAAGGTAATCAACCACATGAAGGACGAAATCTATTCTGCTTTACTGCTTAAAAAAAAAATCCGGCGTAAATCCTTCGCCCTGCTCATCGACCCTGATAAAGTAGATCAGGCAAAACTCCCGGCTCTGGTGGAGCTGGCTGTACAGGCCAGGGTGGATTACTTGTTCGTAGGCGGAAGCCTCGTGGTAACCAATCACCTGGACCAGGTGGTTCTGCAAATTAAATCCCTGTGTAAAATCCCCATTATCTTATTTCCCGGAACGCCCTCGCAGGTTTCTCCCCATGCTGATGCACTGCTTTACTTATCTCTGATCTCCGGCAGAAATCCGGAATTACTGATTGGCCAGCACGTCGTCTCTGCTCCGGCAGTCCGAAAGAGCCGTCTGGAAATTATATCCACCGGATATATGGTTATTGACGGAGGAGCCCCTACCACTGTTTCTTATATCAGTAATGCTCTTCCAATTCCATCTGATAAAAATGAGATAGCGTTATGTACTGCCATGGCTGGCGAAATGCTAGGTATGAAGATGATTTATATGGACGCCGGCAGCGGCGCCCGAAGGCCCATCACAACCGAGATGATCGAAAGGGTCTCTGAAAACATCGAAATACCATTGCTCATCGGAGGTGGCATTCAGAACCCTGAAAAGGTTTACCACAATGCCAGGGCTGGCGCGGACATCATTGTTGTCGGAAATGCCATTGAGAAAGACGCCTCTCTGCTGGCAGATATGGCGTCAGCGTTGCATTCTGCAAGCCTAATGCCCAAAGCCTAAAGCCTAAAACCATTATTAATTTCGACATTCAATTTTACATTTCATTTCCACATCCCACATCTCCACCATTCCACATTTCCAAATTGTTAAGGTTCAGCTGTTTCCTTTAAAAAATATCTCAGAATTTCAGAAAAAGCTGTTACTTTGTAACGATAACAAGTCTAGTCATCCCATTTTTCATGAAATGAAAAAAAACTCACCCATATCAATCCTTGCCGGAATGGTATTGCACGCCTTCAATAAGCGTGGGTTTTTTGTAGCGCCCGTATGCGTTATTTTTTCCGTTCGTCCCATTCCCTTTTGGGTACGACGTTGATATTTCCTATCCATAGTTTTCCGTATTCAGGATCTATGTCCGTAATCAGCCGGCTATTATAATTCAATGACCCCGTCATTGGTATTCATTTATCTCACGTATTATATCAATGGAACAAGAACAAAAGTTCAAAATACTTATCGCAAATGCCTCCTACCAGGACTTTGCGCAAATCATTTGTGATGAAATGGAATCTTCCGCCAAAGCCCGCGGAACCGGCATTGCAAAAAGAAGTCCGGATTACATTAAGGAAAAAATGCGGGACGGTAAAGCCGTCATCGCTTTTACCGAAGAAGGTATATGGGCGGGTTTCTGCTATATCGAAACCTGGAGCCATGGTGAATATGTTGCTAATTCCGGATTGATAGTAGCTCCCCCGTTTCGTAAAAGCGGACTCGCAAAAAACATTAAGAAAAAGATATTTGATCTCAGCCAGAAATTATATCCGAATGCCAAACTTTTCGGTCTTACTACCGGACTGGCCGTAATGAAAATCAATTCCGATCTGGGTTACGAGCCCGTTACTTATTCAGAGCTCACTCAGGATGAAGCTTTCTGGGCAGGTTGTAAAAGCTGTGTGAATTACGAAATTCTCATGAGCAAAGAAAGGAAAAACTGTATGTGTACAGCCATGCTCTATGATCCGAAAGAACACAAGCCAAAGGAAGAGGCTGCGCAGGACTTCAGGCAACGAAGCAAGTTATACGAGCGCTTTATGAAGATCAAACAATGGGGCATGCTGAAAAACCTGTTACGTAAGGAAAAAGTAGATATGATCCTGTCGGATCTCGGGCTCATCCGGTTGAATAAATTCAAGAAGGAAAACCTGGCTAAATAATACATTGATTGATGAATCCTGAAAACAAAAAAGTTGTTTTAGCCTATAGTGGTGGCCTTGACACGACTTACTGTGCCATCTATCTCAAAAGAGTCAGGGGACTGGAAGTACATGCGCTGACAGTAAATACGGGTGGTTTCAGTTCGGAAGAAATGAATGCTATTGAAAAAAGAGCCGTGGCCCTGGGAGTAGCTTCTTTCAGGTCGGTGGATGTAACCGAAGAATATTATCAGAGCTGCATCCGCTTTCTGATTTTTGGAAATGTGCTTAAGAATGCAACCTATCCGCTCAGTGTCAGTGCGGAAAGAATGGTGCAGGCCATTGCCGTTGCAAAATATGTGGAAGAAAAAGGAGCAGCTTATGTGGCGCACGGAAGTACGGGTGCAGGAAATGACCAGGTGCGTTTCGACATGGTTTTTACCGGCATGGTTCCGGAAGCAATGATCCTTACGCCAATCCGTGATTTGAAACTCAGCCGGGAACAGGAAATTCAGTTTCTTAAAGAAAACGGTGTGGAGATGAATTTTGAAAAAGCAAAATACAGTATCAACAAAGGGCTGTGGGGAACTTCTGTTGGTGGTCGTGAAACATTGAATTCAAAAGATTATCTGCCCGAAGATGCATGGCCAACACAACTTTCTGAAAAGGATCCAAAAAAAATTACACTACAGTTTGAAAAGGGAGAACTAACTGCGATCAATGATCAAACTTTTAAACATCCGGTACGGGCCATACAATACCTGCAATCCGTTGCACAGTCATTTGCAATCGGACGGGATATCCATGTGGGCGATACCATTATCGGTATCAAAGGCCGTGTTGGTTTTGAGGCGGCTGCACCCCTGATCATTATAAAAGCACACCATTTGCTTGAAAAACATGTATTAACCAAATGGCAACTATACTGGAAGGAACAACTAAGCAGCTGGTACGGGAACTGGTTACACGAAGGACAAATGTTGGACCCGACAATGCGTAACATCGAAAAATTCCTCGAAGATTCACAGGCGACCGTGTCAGGAAAAGTTTTTGTAACACTTGAACCTTACCGGTTTATCATAACCGGAATTGAAAGCGAGCACGACCTGATGAGCAGCCGGTTTGGTTCTTATGGCGAAATGAACAGTGGATGGACGGGTGACGACGTTAAGGGGTTTGCAAAAATATTTGGCAATCAAACGGCGATCTTTCATAAAATCAACGATCCTGGAAACCATACAAAATGAAAAAAATCAGGGTGGGGATAACAGGCGGGGCAGGCTACACCGGTGGTGAGTTAATTCGTATTCTGTTGAATCATCCGATTGCTGAACTGGTTTTTGTACAGAGCAAGAGCCACGCCGGTCAACTTTTATCAACCGTGCACCAGGACCTGACTGGGGACACTGATATTCAATTTTCGGAAAATCCTTCATCGGGCATCGACCTGCTCTATCTATGTCTCGGTCATGGCGAAGCCCGGAAATTTCTGCAGGATAATCCACCTGATCCGGAAATCCGGATCATCGATTTGTCGCAGGACTTCAGGATAGAGCCTGTCAATCGCATGTCCGCATCAGGAAAACCCTTTGTCTATGGTTTACCGGAATTAAACCGTGATGTCATCCGGGCAGCGCAGTATGTCGCCAATCCGGGATGTTTCGCAACCACCATTGAACTGGGTCTCCTGCCCCTGGCCAAACAGGGATGGTTAACCGAAGTGTACACAACGGGCATTACTGGTTCGACGGGTGCAGGACAAGGTTTGAATGCTACGTCGCATTTTTCATGGAGGGCTAATAATATTCAGGCATATAAAACGCTAATTCATCAGCACCTGGCTGAGATAAATCAATCGCTGAATCAATACCAGAAAGCATTTGGCAAGGATAATCTGCATTTTGTTCCCTGGCGGGGAGATTTTACACGGGGCATTTTTGTCAGCTCGCAAATGAAAATCACCCAGGAACTACCTGTTTTAGTCAAATTATATAAGGATTTTTATGCGGGTCATCCATTTACTTTGGTAAGCGAAACTCCTGTTTTTCTAAAACAGGTTGTCAATACCAATAAATGCATTATTCAACTGGAAAAACAGGATGAAATGCTGGTTGTTCATTCTGCCTCTGATAACTTGTTGAAAGGCGCAAGCGGACAGGCGGTACAGAATATGAATTTAATGTTCGGCTTAGATGAATCAGAGGGATTGAAGTTTAAGGCAAATTATTTCTAAGCTTGAGGCGTGAGGCCTGAGGCTTGAATTTAAAAAACACAAAAAACCGGAAAATAAAAATATTGTACATCTGCCTCAAGCCTCACGCTTCAGGCCTCAAGCGTAAAAAATGAAACTATTCAATGTATATCCCATAAACGAAATTACCATAACACGGGCGAAAGGTTCTTATCTCTGGGACGATGCCGGTCAACAATATCTGGATATGTATGGTGGTCATGCAGTGATCTCGATCGGCCATACCCATCCGCATTTTGTTTCCAGGATTACACATCAACTGAATCAGGTTGCCTTTTATTCTAATTCGATCCGCATACCCCTGCAACAGGAACTGGCGGACAAATTGGGGAAATTATCAGGTAAAGAGGAATATCAGTTGTTCATGTGCAATTCGGGTGCAGAAGCCAATGAAAACGCCATGAAACTTGCGTCGTTCCATACGGGCCGGAAAAAGATCGTTGCCTTCAGCAAGTCCTTTCATGGCAGAACCTCGCTGGCAGTGGCGGTTACCGATAATCCCTCCATTGTCGCGCCCGTTAACCAGACAGAGAATGTCGTGTTCCTGCCGTTCAATGATACAGATACACTCAAAGAATATTTTGATAACCATGGTCGTGAAGTTGCCGCTGTGATTGTGGAGGGTATTCAGGGAGTGGGCGGAATTAATGTAGCAGAAGATTCGTTTCTTAAAAAAATAAGAACCGTATGTACAGATTATGATGCCTTGTTTATTGCAGATGAAGTACAATGTGGGTATGGCAGAACGGGCGAATTTTTCTCTACTGATAGTGCGGGTGTGGATGCAGACATTTACAGCATGGCTAAGGGTATGGGAAACGGGTTCCCCGTTGCCGGAATTCTGATTGCCCCGTTTCTGAAACCTAAATATGGGATGCTCGGAACTACATTCGGAGGCAACCATTTAGCGTGCGCTGCGGCCCTTGCGGTTTTAGAAGTGATCGAAGAAGAAAACCTGATGTATAATGCGAAATCCACCGGAGAATTTTTGACTTCCCGGTTGAAAAAAATAAAAGGGCTCAAAAATGTACGCGGAAGGGGATTAATGATTGGATTCGATGTGGATGGCGAATTGAAGGAATTGAAAAAAAATCTTCTTTTTCATCAACAGGTATTTACCGGAGAGGCAAAACCGAACACGATTCGGCTCCTGCCTTCCCTGGCTTTGAGAAAAAAAGAAGCGGAAGAATTCCTCGAATCACTGGAAGAGGAAATAAACAATATGGTTTCATCTCCCAATCTGGTTAATCAGGCATGAAGAATTTTATTTCAATTGCAGACGTTCCCAGCATTGATCACCTCGTAACACAGGCGCTTGGGTATAAAAAAAATCCGTATGCTGACAAAACACTTGGACAGGGGAAAAAAATCGGCCTCCTGTTTTTAAATCCAAGTCTGCGCACGCGATTCAGCACACAGGTTGCGGCTCTGAATCTTGGATTGGAGCCTCTCGTATTTAATGTGGACAAGGAGGGCTGGGCACTGGAATTCGAAGAGGAAGCCATCATGAGTGGAAATACGGTAGAGCATATCAAAGACGCAGCACCGGTGCTTGGAAAATATTTTGATATTCTTTGTATTCGCACTTTCCCTTCGTTAAAAAACAGGGAGGATGATTACAGCGAATTATACATTACCCAGTTTGTAAAATATGCGGGCATCCCGGTAGTGAGCCTTGAAAGTGCTACACTTCACCCGTTACAAAGCCTGACAGATATTATCACCATTACAGAGTGTCTACAAAACAGTCCGGGTATCGCAAAGCCAAAAATTGTACTTACCTGGGCACCCCATGTAAAACCGTTGCCTCAATGTGTAGCAAATAGCTTCGCCCAATGGATCAATGCGTGGGGCAAAGCGGATTTTGTTATCACGCATCCTGAGGATTATGACCTGGATCCGCGTTTCACAAAGGGAACCCGGATACTGCACAACCAGGACGCGGCGCTGAAAGATGCCGATTTTGTGTATGTCAAAAATTGGAGCACATACAAGGATTATGGGAAGATGTATACCAATGATCCGGAATGGATGTTGTCCAATGAGCAATTATTACTTACAAATCAGGCGAAAGTAATGCACTGTCTTCCCGTTCGGCGTAACGTAGAATTAAGTGATGAAGTGCTGGATGGACCACACAGCATTGTTACGCAGCAGGCAGGTAACAGGGTTTGGGCTGCCCAATCCGTATTGAGTGAAATTCTTAAATCCTGACGATGGAAAGCTTATATGTCGTCAAGATCGGCGGAAATATCATAGATGATGAGCAATTGCTTTCCTCATTTTTGAAAAAATTTGCCGCGATCAGGAATAAGAAAATCCTGATTCATGGAGGAGGCAAGTTAGCCACACGGATAGCAGAAAAAATGGGCATCCCCCAGCAGATGATCGATGGACGGCGTTTAACAGATGCTGAAACTTTAAAAATTGTAACCATGGTGTATGCAGGTTACATCAACAAGAATATTGTCGCCCGGCTACAGGCCATGCAATGCAATTCGGTTGGTATTACAGGCGCTGATGGAAACAGTATACGTTCACATAAAAGAGAAAAAGCGGGTATTGATTACGGGTTTGCCGGAGATATAGATCAGGTGGATACATCGTGGTTCATCCAACTGCTTTTAAACGGACAAACATTGGTGGTTGCCCCGATAACTCATGATGGTAAAGGACAGTTACTGAACACCAACGCAGATACCATCGCACAGGAAATCTCAAAATCACTCAGCTCTTTTTTTGAGGTCGTACTGATTTACAGCTTTGAAAAATCGGGTGTCTTAAAAGATGTTGAAAATGAAAATTCAGTTATCGAAAAATTACAACTCGGATACTATAATGAACTGAAAGAAACAGAAAAAATATTTGCGGGTATGATACCCAAACTTGACAACGCTTTTAAAGCTATCGAGGCTGGTGTACATAAAGTAATTATCGGGAAGGGACAGGAACTGGATATGCTCATAACTGGAAATTCCGGCACAACTATTAGTCATGAATAACACTTCAATAGAAAGTTTACAGGCGGAAGCCATCGCCTTACTCAAAGAGCTGATTGCCACCCCTTCCTTTTCCAAAGAAGAAAATGATACAGCCGATCTGCTTTGTGCTTTCTTCGCCCGCCACGAAATTCCTTTTGCCCGCGTGGGAAATAATATTTATGCACGGAATAAAAACTATCATAGCTCGCGTAAAAGTATTTTGCTGAATTCACATCATGATACGGTACGACCTAACAAGGCGTATAGCATGGATCCGTTTACACCGACGGTTAAGGATGGTAAATTATTTGGTCTGGGAAGTAATGATGCCGGTGGATGCCTGGTAAGTCTGGCCGCCGTCTTTCTTTTTTATTATAATCATGAAGATCCTAAACATAATATCGTTTTTGCAGCGAGTGCTGAAGAAGAGATCAGTGGCGTAAACGGAATTGAATTGGTATTGCCCTATCTTGGACAGATTGACTTTGGAATTGTAGGTGAGCCTACGAAACTGGATATGGCCGTTGCGGAAAGGGGATTGATGGTGATAGACTGTGTGGCTTCCGGCCGTCCCGGGCATGCGGCCCGGAATGAAGGTGAAAATGCCTTATATAAGGCCATTGAAGATATTGAATGGGTCCGCAATTTCCGTTTCGAAAAACGAAGTGAACTGCTCGGTGAAACCCGTATGAGCGTAACCGTTATAGATACTGAAAATAAACAGCACAATGTGGTACCCGCACAGTGTAAATATGTAATTGATGTGCGGGTAAATGAGTTGTACAGTTTTGAGGAAATTCTCGACGCATTGAAAAAAAACCTGAAAAGCAGTTTTAAACCCCGGACCACCCGCATGAAATCTACTTCCATTCCGCTGGATCATCCGCTGGTTAAATCAGGCGTCCAACTGGGAAAAAACTATTATGGTTCGCCTACTACCTCCGACAAAGCTCTGATGCCCTTTCCGGCATTAAAAATGGGCCCTGGCGATTCCGCCCGAAGTCATACGGCAGATGAGTATATTTATATCGAGGAGATCAGGGAAGGGATTGTTACTTATATTAAACTGCTTGAAGAGTTTATATGAACCGGGTTTTCACAATGCGGAAATGTGTAGCTGTGGAAATGTTATAAATGTGAATATGAAATGTGGAATTTAATTATAAATTATTAATACTGCTTTAAGCTTTGCGCTTTCAGCTTTAAGCCTAAAACATGAAACTCTGGGATAAAAACGGATCTGATATAAATGCCCAAATAGAGAAATTCACCGTAGGCCGTGATCCTGAGTTCGATATGGTATTGGCCAGGTATGATGTTCAGGGATCGATAGCGCATACAAAAATGCTGGAATCGGTAAAGATGCTGAGCCATGAAGACGCAGCTGCTATCCTGAAAGAACTTGAAAATATTGAAACAGAAATAACAAAGGGAATATTCCGCATCGAAGAAGGAGTGGAAGATATTCATTCACAGATAGAATTGAATCTGACAAAGAAAATCGGCGAAGCAGGGAAGAAAATTCATAGTGGCCGGAGCCGGAATGACCAGATAGCCGTTGATATCAAGTTATTTCTGCGTGCAGAAATACAGGAATTGAAATCAGATATAAAAAAACTTTTTGATTTATTAGTTTCTCTCAGTCATCAATACAAAGATGACTTGTTACCAGGGTACACTCATTTGCAGATTGCCATGCCTTCATCATTCGGGCTTTGGTTCAGTGCATATGCTGAAAGTCTCGTAGATGATCTTGAAATATTGTCGGCAGCCTATCAGGTAGTTAATAAAAATCCGCTGGGCAGTGGTGCGGGATATGGATCTTCCTTTCCGCTAAACAGGAAAATGACAACGGAACTTCTGGGATTTGGAAGCCTTCACTACAATGTGGTTTATGCTCAGATGAGCCGTGGGAAAACAGAAAAGCTGGTATCATTTGGAATGGCCACGATCGCAACTACACTATCCCGCCTGGCCATGGATGTCTGTCTTTACATGAATCAGAATTTTGGCTTTATTTCATTTCCGGATGAACTGACAACGGGTAGCAGTATCATGCCACATAAAAAAAATCCGGACGTTTTTGAGTTGATCAGAGCAAGAAGTAACCGGATACAGTCCATTCCGAATGAACTCAGTCTTTTGATGAACAATCTGCCGTCGGGTTATCACCGGGACATGCAACTCACAAAGGTAATCTTATTCCCCGCTATTGAAGACTTAAAAAACTGTATCAGCATGACGGTACTCATGTTATCCCACATACGCGTCAGAAAAGGCATTCTGCAGGATGAAAAATATAAATACTTATTCAGTGTCGAGGCTGTAAACGAATTAGTCAACCAGGGAATCCCATTTCGTGATGCCTATCAGACGGTTGGTAACCAGATCAATAAAGGTGATTTTTCTTTCGACCAGTCAAAGCCCCTGAAACATACGCACGAAGGCAGTTTGGGGAATTTAAATCTGGCAGAAATCAGTTCAGAAATGGACAAGGTCTTGAAAAAATTCTGATCCAAAAAAAGAGTTATAATTTCATTGATTCATCGGCGGGACTGGCGGCTTTTCTTAATTTTATAGAAATCAATTCTATGTCTCCTTCTAAATGTTCCCGGCTCCTGCTGCCGTTACTAATGCTTATCTGTTTGCAAAGCTTTTCGCAATCAAGTGCGGAACAAAAAAAACAGGATCAATACAACCAGCTGAAGAGCCAGATTGAATCAAGGAAATTCCGTTTTCATGCTTTATCGGCAACCTCCATGAAGGGAATGACGCGACAGCTTACCAGTGATTATTTCTTAAAACTTAATAAAGACAGTCTTTCGGTTGATCTGCCGTATTTTGGACGTTCTTTTACTACAAATTATCCGCCTACTGACCTTTCGATTGAGTTTAAATCAACCCAATTCAGTTATAAATCAGATACATTAAAAAAAGGTGGTTGGGAAATTACCATTGTACCCAAAAATGAATCGAATGCGAGTAAGATGAGTTTATCCATAACTACCAGTGGCTATTGTACTGTGCGCGTAAGTAATAATTCGCGGGAACCGATTTCATACTATGGAACCATCACGGATTATGACTCAAATTAATGTTCAGCTGATGATGCTTTATTCCATTTGAACACGGGTTGGCGTATCTTTTCCTGAAATGATTGAAGTGGCGCTTAATCCGATAGCCCGAATGATTTCGGTCATATTATTGAGATCCAGGGTTCTAATTTCGTCACCCTGTTTATGATAATATTTTTCAACATCCATTTTAGAGGTCGAAATACTATGCGCCGGAACACCCCGTTTGGCCAATGAAGCATTATCAGAGCGCAGAAATAGTTGTTGATCCGGATAGGGATCCGGGTAAAATCTGAACTGTGTATTACCTAAATTGTTTTGAAGGATGGCTCCCAAATCAGACCTGTCATAGCCTGAAATATAGGCGGAGTTTTTCCCCCACTTACTTTCCGTTCCGATCATTTCTATGTTCAACATGGCCACCACTTTGGCCGGATCGAATTTTCCTGAAAAATAAGCAGATCCGAATTCACCAATTTCTTCTGCGGTAAATGCCGCAAATATTAAGGTTCTCTCATTGTTATGGATCTTACTGAAATAACCAGCCAGGGCAATCACAGCTGTAGTTCCGGAGGCATCGTCATTGGCGCCATTATATATTGAATCGCCGGCTTCGTCGGGCTTTCCAATTCCGAGATGATCGTAATGGGCAGAAAAGATCACATATTCATCCGGCTTCGATTTTCCGGGTATCATTCCAATTAAATTGGTCAGATATTGCTTCTTTATTTGGGGCTTTATCTCAATCCGGTATCGACTTGGATCTACAGAAGTAAGCACGTAAATACGATTACCTTTTCCGCTAAACTGTGGCATATGATGGCCCGCCAGTCTGCTGAATTTTTTTGCCAACGAAGTATCTACCAGGATTAGCACATTCTCTTCTGACTCCTGGTATTTTAAGGCGATCTCGCTGAAATCTGCTGCTTTTTTTACAATTATCTTTTGATAGTGATCATCCTGAGTAATTATCAATGAAGATTCTGCGGAGAACGCCACCAGGTTTTTTTTATCAATCGAAACGCCATTCGCGGTCATATGTACATCCGTAGATTCCGGATCCATCATCACAAAAGTCTGATTGTAATCTTTCGAACCTGGAAGCGGTATTAATCCAGCCTGATTGAATTCTTTCGTTATAAAAGCAGCCGCTTTTTCTATACCAGCTGTAAATACCTTTCGTCCCTGCATATCATCTGCAGCCAGTGTTTTTTCTATCCGGCTAACTTCTGATTCGCTGATAACCGGAAGTGTTTGCGCATGTACAAATGACGAAATGATCAGTAGTCCTGACAGCAGGAATAAACCCATACTTATTTTTTATGGAATAATTATAAACTCATCATTTCCTTAAACTTAACCGTTTGCCTTCTGCTGACCTCAATTTTTTCGCCACCTTTTAGTTCCAGCAGGAGACCCCCGTTGAAATAAGGTTCGATTTTTTCGATGAGTCGCAGGTTCACGATATGCTTCCGGTTTGCGCGAAAAAAAACCTTTTCATCGAGGCGTTCTTCCAATGCATTCAAAGATTTTAGTATGAGCGGTTTATTTGACTGGAAATAAATTTTCGCATAGTTTCCAACACTTTCAAAAAGGCGGATTTCTCCCAGTTTCACGAACCAGCATCTTTCACCATCCTTTACAAAAACCTGGTCTGTTTCATGAAGCAGGCTTTTATTAACTGCAATCTCGTCGTCAGACGCAGATTCGCGATCACGGGTTTCTTCCAGGTGAAGTTTGTGTAATGCATCTGCAAGTCGGCGGGGTTCAACGGGTTTTAACAAATAATCCAGTGCATTAACTTCAAATGCCTTCAAAGCATAATCATCATAAGCAGTGGTGAAAATCACATCCGGTGCTTTGTCCAGTTCTGCCAGCATATCAAAACCGGTTTTTCCCGGCATCTGAATATCGAGGAAAATCAGGTCGGGATTGAGACTATCGATTTTTTCAATGCCCTCATTGGCATTTGCTGCTTCTGCAATGACCTCGATTTCCGGAAATTCCTGGAGTAATTTTTTCAATTCGTTCCGGGCCAGTCTTTCGTCGTCTATGATTACAGCTCTGATCATTTGATAAGTTTTAAGTTAATGGAATATGCAGTTCGGCTTCCACCATATTTCCGTTAATCTCCCTGATATTGAAATCTGCATCTTCACCGAATAAAAGATGTAACCGGTTGCGTGTACTTATTAGGCCGAAACCGTCTTCATTACCTATTTTATTTAGACGTCCGGTATTCCGGATCACCAATTGATGATAACGCTCCTTTAGGCTGGAAACAATCGTCACGGTTCCACCATTCATTTGTTTACTAATGCCATGTTTAATGGCATTCTCAACAAGCGTCTGCAGCATCATAGGCGGAATTTGTTGTGTTAAAGTATTTTCTGCGATTTCATATTGTACATTCAGCCGGTCTTCAAAACGGATATGTTCCAGTGCCAGATAATCTTTTACGATATTCAACTCTTTTTCAAAGAAAACGGTTTCCTGCTTCTCCGTCTGCATGCTGCTTCTTAAAATATTACTCAGTTCCGTAATCGCCGTTCTTGCCCTCATTGGATTTTCATCGATGAGTGCCCGTATGCTATTCAGAGCGTTAAAGATAAAATGAGGGTTTATATGGCTTTTAATCGTTTTTAATTCCAGTTCTTTTACCAGGGCTTCCAGTTTCAGGGTATCCAATTGCTGTTTCCTGC
>JABDFX010000029.1 GCA_013286315.1 Bacteroidota bacterium
CGGATCGACACGATTTATTTACTTGTTGCGATGTTATCGGCTACCGGCGAACAACACCCGCAAAAAGCCTGGCAGCTGAATATGCAGAGCCTACTCAATGTTTTGGAAGTCGCCCGTGTCGAAAATATCAAACAGGTTTTCTGGCCAAGCAGTATCGCGGTCTTCGGTCCCGATGCGCCAAAAGAAAACTGCCCACAGCATACTGAGCTGAATCCCACGACTGCTTATGGAATCAGCAAACTGGCCGGCGAACAGTGGTGCACCTATTATCACAAACGTTATGGGATGGATATCCGCAGTCTGCGTTATCCCGGCCTTATCAGTTCGAAGACCCTGCCCGGTGGCGGCACGACAGATTATGCCATTAATATTTTTCATTCAGCTGCTTTTGGAAAACCCTATGCCTGCTTTCTCGGTCCGGATTCCAGACTACCCATGATGTATATGGAGGATGCCGTGCGGGCAACTATAGAGCTGATGGATGCGCCAGCCGATAAAATAGCCGTGCGCTCCTCCTATAATCTCGCTGCTATGAGCTTCACCCCTGCAGAACTGGCATGTGAAATCAAAAACCATATTCCAGAATTTGAAATTATATATTCACCCGATCAGCGGCAAGCCATTGCAGACAGCTGGCCGGATTCGATTGATGATTCCTGTGCAAGGCAGGATTGGCATTGGGAGGCGAAGTTTTGTATCCAAGCAACAGTAGAGGAGATGTTGCGGAACATTTAAAAGAGTCCAGTTTCAAGATTACGATTAACGATACATTGCATTATTAATCGACAATCCAATGGAAAAATTATTTCATTTAGTCATCATGCCCGAAAATAACGCGAAGCGGGTCATCCTTTGTTTATCGGGGGTGTCTGTTGACAATGACTATTTCAAAGTAAATGAGTAAGCGCTTTGAATTGTCTTTATTACCAACCTTTTAAGTCCAGACAGTCAAAGGTGGAAAAAATATGAGAGTTGACTAAGTTATTCGGCTCATTAATTCTGCTGTTGCCTCTTTACTAATCTCTAGAATGCCAATAATGAACTTTTGTTTGTCGTCAACTCCTTCTATTATAGACTTGTGAATTATATCTGTAGCTGCAGTTGCCAATTCTTTTCTAAAGCTGCCCATAATTACATCCGCAAAATACTCGAGCGTTTTATCGGGATTTTGTTTTCGTAACATTAGAAATCGTTCTATATGACTTTCGGAAATAAGCATCGATTGCGCTTTAAGTTCAGAAAGGAGGAATTCGACAGAATGCATCGGTTTATTTTGAAGTTTAATTATAAATCTAGTTTAAAATAAACAGAAAATAAGAAGCATTTTCCTGGCATTGAAACGATGATTATTTTAATTAGCATACATTGACCTTGTTGAAGCCTTCCAGATTTTAGGATAGTGCTGATTTAGATTTTTCTCTACCATGAGCTCCCTTAAGTTGCATCTATTTTCACATTAATTTTTCGTCCGAGGCACTCAGGCATAATTGTAGCCTTTCCTCGTCGATAGCCGTAAAATAATCAGAACCGACAAAATCCTTAATGGCAGGATAGTTTATTATTAAACGAGGTAGTGTACAGTCAAATCAGCTAAATTTTGCTAACTTATTGAATTTCAATGAACTTTGACTTTGGAACTGTTAATTATTGGTGTCCAACAAAGTCGACCCAAGTGGTTATCTTTCAAATTATTAGACTAAAATTGCCCAAAATCATAATAGAAATAGCGTATTTTTACTAAAATATTTAGCAATTGAACGACGCCGTTAAATATGGCCTTGAAAGCTTTGAAATGCTTGACAAAAATGGTCAAACTACAGGATTAGTCACCGTTGATAGTCCTGATAAAATAGATTTTTTAAAACATAGTACTGAAGAGATTATTGCGATAGAAAACGCTTTTACTTATGGTGCCGATTACATATACTTCCGCAGATTTGTAGACAGGCCATCAATTCCTCAGGTTTATATTTACGATTATACTTCTTTAAAATCGCTAAGTGATGAACATTTAATTAAACTTCATCAACGATTATATAGTTCCGGACGTGTACCAATGTTTTTCGTATTCAGCAACAAAGATGTAAGAATTTTTAATTGTTACGAAAAACCAGCGAGAGGAAATGATCTAATCTATAAACCGCTTACAACTATAAAATTAGCGTCTGAAGTTTCAAATCTTTTCGGAATAAAAGAAATTTCCGAAATACAAAAATATAAAGCATTTTCAGGACGCTCTATAGACAATGGCTCTTTTTGGGAAAACTCGCCTTTTAGTAAAAAATTCCAGTTCACAAATAGTGCATATGAAAAACTTTTAATCGAATTAAAACAGGCATTAAAAGACATTATTGAACGAAAGATTTTACCCGCCTCAATAGCTCGTAAAATTATGGTTATATCTATCCTTGTGAAATATCTCGAAGAGCGTACAGATGAATACAATAATTCAGTATTCCCGAAAGCTGGAGAAGAGAGGATTTCAATAATAAATAACAAAAAGCAAAAAATTAAATATGCAAAAAGTTTTTTTGATCAATTTTCAAAAGGAGCAGTTTGTTTCAATGATATTTTAAAAAAGAAAGGCGCTGCTTTGAAACTCTTAAACTATTTGGCTAATCATTTTAATGGTGGCGTATTTAAGCTCAATAGTAAAGAAATTGAAGTCCTCAAAAAAACTGATTTAAGTCGTTTCGCTCTTTTCCTAGACGGAAAATTAGAAGGTGTTCAATTTGTTTTTTGGAGGCTTTATTCGTTTAATGATCTTCCAGTTGAGTTGATCAGTAATATCTACGAAGAATTTTTGGAAAAAAAACCAGGCGTAGTATATACACCACCATATTTAGTGAGTTTTCTTTTGGATGAAGCGATGCCGTTGAAGGATAATGAAACGAATTTTAAACTACTGGACCCCTCATGTGGTTCAGGAGTATTTCTTGTAGGAGCTTATAGGAGATTAATTTACAGGTGGAGGAAACAGAATAATTGGAAACGACCAAACCTTATTTTATTAAAAAAATTACTGAAAGACAATATTTATGGTTCCGATAAGGATCCAGAAGCAGTTAATCTTACAATTTTTAGTTTAAGCCTTGCTCTTTGTGATGAATTAACTCCATTAGAAATTTGGGAAAAACTCGAATTTGACGACCTAACTGAAGAAAACATTTTTTCAGATGATTTTTTTTCACTTTTACAGGATAAATTCTTAAGCGGTTATTTTGATTTGGTTATTGGAAATCCACCGTTTGAGGCTAAACTCACCGCGAGCGCAAAGAAAATTGAAAATGAAAAAGTAAAAGAGAGGACATTACTAACGAATTCACACGGAAAAGACAAAGAAATTCAGGTTAAGCTACCAGATAACCAAATTGCCCTTTTATTTCTAGAACAGAGCATTTCATTATGTAAACCTGGCGGTCTTGTTTGTTTAATACAACCCTCTGGCCCTTTTTTGTATAATAATAGGTCTCTTCAATTTCGACAAGTTCTTTTAATAAATTTTAATATCCCCCAAATTATTGACTTTACACATCTGAGCAGAGTGCTTTTTGGAAAAAGTGGTGATGTTCCTACCGCTGCTGTTTTTATAAAAAATGAAAAAGCGTGTGATAAAGGCTTATTGCATCTACTGGTCAGAAGGACGAGACCAAACAAAGAAAAAATTTATTTTGAGTTAGACACTTATGACTTTTATCATGTCCCCAGACAGCTTGCACTTAATGATCCTTTTATTTGGAAATCAAATTTTTTAGGAGGCAGTAGGTTTCATCAAATAATTAAAAGATTACGCGATCTTGAAACTCTCAAAACTTTCTTGAGAAATAAAACCCAAAAACGCGGTTGGGCATATGGCGAAGGATTCATACAAGGAAAAATTGATGAAATTGGGCTTTTTGAATCTTTATTAGACAAAAAAAAATTAAGTTCAAATGAATCCTCTCGACTTAACGAATTACAGAAAAAATA
The DNA here is from genome assembly GCA_013286315.1 of Bacteroidota bacterium. Classification (GTDB taxonomy): domain Bacteria; phylum Bacteroidota; class Bacteroidia; order Chitinophagales; family Chitinophagaceae; genus Puia. The sequence goes on from JABDFX010000029.1 coordinate 3,970, forward strand.
TAAATTGGCAAAGCACATTGTCGGCAAGCCTCTATTCTCATCTCAGCAATTTTATTCAGATTTTGTTCCCCGAAAAGCAATTCGCAATACAGAAAGCTACTACAGATATGCTTCAAATGAAAAATTATTTACTCCCCCACACATTTTAATCAAAGAGGAAATTAAGGATGATCGTATTCCAATGGTATTGAATTACGATTATGCGACTTTCAAGCATCGAATTGTAGGGATTCATGCGCCGGAAAAAGATAAATGGGAATTAGAAAATTTATTTAAATATCTTCAAAGTGATCTGATCATCTTCTATTTGGCAGGCACAAGCTCTGAATATATGATAAATAGATCCTCCTCCTTTCTTAAAAAAGATATTGACAATATTCCTTATGCTCCGAATAGTTTGGATTTATTACTCTCAGAATATGACAATATTCTCCTTGAGGATTTTTCAAAATATCTCATTGAATTTAGAAGAAACGGAGAAACTTCAAATATTGCCGTGCAGGATGCGTCTAAAAAAGATCTTCAATTGTTTTCTGAAGTTTTTTGCGGCGTACTGAATTCCGTATACTCAACTCTTCAATCATATACCCCATTTGAGACAGATTCATATATCTGTTGTCCCTTTTATTTTAAGAACAAGCCAGTTATACATTTTGACAATGCTGAAAATGCGGAAAAAGACATCGAAAATCTTGTGAAGAAAATTTCCGGGATAAGTCTGCGACTCACGCGCGTCGTCCGTATCTATGACCAAAATGTCATTTATTTAATAAAACCAAAAAAACTTAGGTATTGGCTGCGTTCAATAGCCCTTCGGGATGCCGATGAAACATTCTCTGACCTACGAAAACAAGGTTTTTAATGCTGTCAGATTCGCTATTAAATACAACTAATGGGAATATTTCCACCGGCATCGAAGCAAATGATTCGATAAAAGCTGTTGTGGATTTTATAAAAAAACATTTTGGTGCGTTTGCTGAAAAGTATAGACATGGAGATGTGTCAACTGAAAAAGGATTAAATCAAAAGCTTTGCATTTTCTTTAATATTCGAACTAAGGCAGAGCCTTTCTTTTTCCATCATGAGTTTATGGAAAATACTGCAAGCGGAAAAAGCCCGCAAGTGGATATTGGAACGATTTTAATACCCGACATCCTAGAGGTGGCTGATCGTCAATATAATGAAAGCGACAGTTTCTTTTCGATTGAAGCAAAACGATTGCCCACTGAGGGAACAAATCGAGAAAAGGAATATGTAATTGGTCATCCCTCACCCAGCGGTGCTATAGAGCGATTTAAGAAGGGAATTCATGGCTCACGTTTAAAGTTTGCCGCTATTATTGGATATGTTCAAAATAATAGTTTCGACCATTGGTTTCTCAAGGTCAATTCATGGATTGAGGAGTTGGCCATTGACAGCAGCCAAAGTCTCTGGAGCAATAATGATATGCTTGAAAAGTCAATCAATAACAATAGTGACCCTTTTTGGGAACTTATTTCTGAAAACCAAAGAGATAATGGAGGAGGACAACTGGATACAATAAAGATTTTCCACTTTTGGATTAACCTAATATGAGAATAGTGTGAAAAATCAAAAATTAAGTTGCGACTTCTAGTATTTGTACTTTTAGTCGAAAGGTCATCCAGAAGACATAAAACATTTTTTAGGCTTAGTGAAGGCGCAGTAGTATTTGTAAAATCATCAACTAAAAACCGAGGGGGCGCATCGCCATTCCCCATCTTCGAAATAACATTCGAAAAATCCAATTATTTTCTTGGAACTATCTTTTAAATAAATTTTACGAAAAGTCGCTGGTGTCATTTCGATTGCAGAATTCTTCATTTCTCGCATTATTAACTCCCTGAATTTCTCTCTATATCTTTCATAAACTATGTTCCAGTTCAATCTTAAAAGATTTCTTTCGTCCGTATCATAAATTATAATATCGCCTGGAGTCCTAGTTATCGGTAATGTTCCAATAGATATTTTATCAGAAAATATTTCAACATACGCCGCCGATAAACTGATTGATGATACAGGCAATTTTATTTTTTCCTGGACCTTTTTGATTTCATTACTTATGTTCATAGCTGTCAAGTTATTTTGAATTGAAGTTAAATATTTATTGTTATTCTTTTATATGACCATTAGTGATTGAAGCGTGTGTCTCTCCTTACTTCAGCGGGAGAATATTTACGAAAGCCGGTCTGGAGGAAACGGCAAAGTTGAAATCTAAAATCCATAAATTTGCGTTCTCGCAACTTATCCACCAACGAGAAATTAAGCCTTCTGCAAAACGTACTGAACCTAGTATTCGTTTTATAAATTGGGGAGGCCTGCGTGCCTCCCCTCTAGGGATACCCTGCCAGCCTGGAAAAGCCAGCATTTTCTTAATGATTGCTTATGAGAGCGCGTTTGTTTTTTATTTCATTTTTTCGGCGAGTAAGAGGGCATTATACAAATTCACCACACCACCCGACACGCAGATCGCAGACATTGGAACGACGCGTTTTTTTCCGTGGTCCATTACGATTATATTATGTTCCGGTTTGACGACCGACTGCATAATGATCTGCTTCACCTGAACAGCCGAAAGTTTAGGATAATATTCCCGGATCAGGGCCGCGAGCCCCGTCACCACCGGCGCCGCCATGGAAGTGCCGCTCTCAGTCGTGTATTTCGATCCGGGTATACTCGAGTAGATATTCACGCCCGGCGCAAAAATATCCACGGAATGCTGGCCGAAGTTGGAAAAACGCGCAACCAGGGTAGAATCATTGATCCAACCGGACGCACCCACTTCGATCCAGGCGTTCGCAGAACCACTGCTATCCGCATATATCCGGGTAGGAAAGTTTTTTTCGCGGTCGAGGTTATCGCCATCGTTGCCCGCAGCATGTATCAGCAGCACATCTTTGGACATCGCATATTTTACCGCTTCGTCCACAACTTTTTTATCCGGCGAATACGCTTTTCCAAAACTCATGTTGACCACTTTACAGCCATGCTCCGCCGCGAAGCGAATCGCGTTCGCCACATCCTTATCGCGCTCGTCACCGTCCGGCACCGTACGAATCGACATTATCCGGACATGATTGGCAATGCCCTGGATCCCGACGCCGTTGTCCCGAACCGCCGCGATGATCCCTGAAACATGCGTTCCGTGCAGGGCTGACGGTCCCTCCACGTCAGAATTTCCGTAGAACCTTTCGTTAACATTCGCTGAGTCATCGCCCACAATCGAAGGACGCGGATTGAACGCCGGGTTGAGATGGTAAATCCCGACCGCGTGAAAATGTTCGATCGCATCCCTGACCCGTTGTTTATATTTCGCAAAATCAGGCAGCTCTTCGAGATTCAGGATTACTTTCATTCGCACAAGTTGTTCCTGTTGGTTCAACGGAGCGTAGGCTTCAAAATCTGCCAGGGAGGGGGTGTCTTTTCCAATTCTCAAACAAATCGTATCCAGTGAATTTCTAAAATTCAAATAGTACTGCAGGAAGTCGATATTTCGGGACTGCTCCGCATTAAATTCTGAAATCATATCGCTATTCACCTTTCCCGCCCGGAGCAGACGCGTGATTTCGAGATTTTCGTATTCTATATCGCCATGTGCGCCACCGATAAAGTCCCAGCCGTGTACATCGTCTATGTATCCATCGGCGTCATCATCGATGCCGTCATAATCTTCTTTTGAATTGGTCCAGATCACTTCTTTCAAATCTTCGTGGGCGGTATCCACGCCGGAGTCAATGACCCCCACGATCACAGTTCTAAATTTCTTTTTTGGGGTCAGAATTTCGTCGTAAGCTTTTTCCGTCGAGATGCCAAAGACGGAATCTTTTTGCAGGTCGAGATTTTGCCAGTTTGGCTTCTGTGCCTTTGCGTTAAAAAAAATTAATCCGGTCAGGGCGAGCAATACAATTTTATTCATCGGTTTAATTCGATTCATTGATTTATTTTTTTTATTATCTGAGGTTCGGTTTGATCAGGGCCAGATGTGTTTTTTCCATAAGATTCAGGGATACGGCGACCTTAATAAATCCGGCGATACAGCGATCGAGATCATCTTCGGAGTGCACAGCAGAAAGCTGAACACGGATCCGGGCCAGTCCCTTTGGTACCACGGGGTAAAAAAAGCCGGTGACATAAATGCCCTCGTCGAGCAACTTCGCCGCGAAATTCTGCGCCAGGAAAGCATCATAAAACATGACCGGAACGATAGGATGAGAACCTTCCTTAATATCGAAACCCGCTTCGGTCATCTTCGATCGGAAATATTGCGTATTGGACTCCAGTTTATCGCGGAGTTCGTTTGAATCCTTCAGCATATCCAATACCGCAATGGAAGCACCGACGATCGAGGGCGCCAGACTGTTTGAAAATAAATAGGGACGGCTTCGTTGCCGGAGCATTTTGACAACTGATTTTTTGCCCGAAGTGAATCCGCCGCTGGCACCCCCCAGCGCTTTACCCAGTGTGCCCGTTATGATATCTACCCTGTTCATGACATCCAGATATTCGTGGGTGCCACGTCCAGTTTTGCCAATGAAACCCGTAGCATGGGAATCGTCGACTATAACTATGGCGTTATATTTTTTTGCCAGTTCGCAGATTTTATCCAACTGGGCGATGGTGCCGTCCATTGAAAAAACACCATCGGTCACGATGACCCGGTTGCGACAATCTGTTTTTACTTTCAGGATGTCCTCCAGGTCCTGCATATCATTATGCTTATAGACTAATTTCTTTGCTTTGCAGAGCCGCATCCCGTCAATCAGGGATGCATGGTTGAGCGCATCGGAAATGATCTCGTCTTTTTCGTTGAACAGCGGTTCAAAGAGACCTCCGTTCGCATCAAAGGCTGCAGCATAAAGGATCGTGTCTTCCGTCCCCAGAAACTCAGAAATCTTTTTCTCGAGGATTTTGTGCCCGTCTTGCGTACCACAAATGAAACGCACACTGCTCAGCCCGTATCCGCGCTCGTCGATAGTTCTTTTTGCCGCTTCTGTTATTTTTGGATGAGACGAGAGGCCCAAATAATTATTCGAACAAAAGTTGAGCACAGATTCGCCGTTTACTTTGATATGTGCGTCCTGTCTGCTGAAAATAACCCGCTCCTTTTTATAAAGGCCGGCTGTTTTTATTTCCTCCAGTTCGCTGGCAATGCGTAATTCGAAATCTTTATTCATGCAATTAATTTATACCCGCGCTTTAAAAATTCGTCCCTTGCTTTTCATCTGTGCCTTTCGTTTAAATCTTTCATCTCTAAAAAAAACGGGGGGCCAATAAAAATCAGCCCCGTATTGGCGAACGGCCACCAATTAACCTATACTCGGAATAAGCGGGGCCTTTACAACCCGCCTACCGCCTATTCCCTACTCATCATTTCTTTGTCCATTCATTCTTTTACACCCGTAAATTGTTTATGTCTCTTTTATTTTGCTTATATACGTTCGTCATCATGCAGATCCCCAACAGCGCATTCAGGCCGGTAAAAGCTAAAATGGTTCGTCTTATCAAGCTGTGATCAAACAACAACAGGATATCCGTTATCAAAAGTGCCAGCTGGATCCTACCCGTCAAAGAATAAATGAATGAACGTCTGTTTCTCATGATGCGCGTAAGCCGCAGCAAAATCAAAAGCACAGCGGCAATCCCCCCGAAAAGCTGGGTAATGGCAAAAAGCAGCGCAAACAAAATCTCATCCTTCAGATTGACAAATACCATTAAAAAGACAAACCCGGTAATAAAAACTGAACCAGGGATATTTTTATTTTTCACAGGGATGACAACTCAGATTGTGCATGCTGCGTATATCTCTCCAAGGCCATCAGCGTCGCAATCAAATCATCCGTGTACACTGTTTTACCGTTTTCGTTCTCTGAAGCGCCCGACAAAAAATACTCCTCGTCCCGGTTCGTCGTTCCGTTTTTATAATAGATATAAAAAACCGAATTATCCTGGATAAATTTGTTCAACTTCTGTTGTTCCCTAATCCAGAATTCCTTCATGGCACCGGGCTCTTCCTTTGGTTTAAATATTTCGGCCTGATAGAGCAGGTTATAATATTCGATCTGTGATTTAAAGAGCGGTTTTATCTGTTTATAGAATTCGATCTCATCTGTCTTTGAAAGAAAACGATGATCCGCCAACGTCTGCTCGATCCAGGACCAGTGTTTTTGGGCCAGGTTGAAACAGCATTCAATTTCGGCCATCGTATGCGGGTGGAATTTGTGGCAGGCTTCCATTTCCTGTAACATGTATTCATATAGTGGTAACCATTCCTGTTTCATCTTTATTCCTCATAGAGTCGTTTCAGTGGCGTATAGTCAAGCAATTCAATATCTGGTGTCACATAACCCTCTTTGATTGGCTCCTCTCTCATAAGATCAGTACTCAGGTATTTTTTGTTGCTGTCAGACAGGATGGTCACAACGACTGCGTCGCCGCCCAGATAATTTTGCGCATGTATCGCGCCTAAGATATTTGCCCCGGACGAAATGCCAACGGCCAGGCCCAGTTGCTTTGCCATCAGCTGCGCCATCAGGATCGAATCGCCATCCGAAACTTTTATGATATCGCCCAGCTCGTCCAGTTTGACGATAGCCGGAATGAATTCGTCTGAGATCCCCTGTATCCGGTGCGACCCGACTTTGTATCCGGTGGATAGTGTCGGTGATTCCCTCGGTTCAAGGGGATGAATCGCGATCAGCGGATTTCTCTTTTTCAAATATTTGCTCATGCCCATTACCGTACCACCTGTTCCCACACCCGCCACGAAAGCGTCCGGTTTGAGACCGATGGATTCCAACTGCGACCAGATTTCGGGAGCTGTCGTTTTCTGGTGTGCTTCTGCGTTACAAACATTTTCAAACTGCATGGGCAGAAATACCTCAGGCATGGCGGTCGCCAATTTGAGTGACAGTTCGATGCTACCTATAAAACCGCCTTCTGCTTTCGAGATTAAAATGATTTCCGCTCCCAGGCTCCTGATGATGTCAATTCTTTCTTTGCTCAGCCAGTCCGGCATGATGATCGTGACGGGGTGGCCCAGGGCTTTCCCGATCGCAGCAAAAGCGATCCCGGTATTACCACTGCTCGCTTCCACGATCCGGTCGCCCGGATGAATTTTCCCTTCCGCGTAAGCTCTTTGCAGAATATAAAGCGCCATCCGGTCCTTGATACTTCCGGTCAGGTTGTAGTGTTCACATTTCGCGTAAACCGTCCGAACGATTCCTTTATACCGGTAGCGAATCCCCAGCATAGGCGTATTGCCAACCATGGTCCATAGTCGGGCCAGCTTCAGTGTTACATCCTGTTCGTGATTTTCTAATTTGTTTTCCTTCATTTGATAAGTCATAATCATCCCTTAACCAGGTTTGTAGTTTTATTCTCCAGCAACTCGACTTCAATAACGCCCTTTAATTTTTCCAGCAGATGCAGTGTATGACGGCTCTTGTCTTTTTCCAGAAGACAATGAATGATTAAAATGCCCTGGCGTTCAGTGAGGCATTGCAGGTGCATATTGCTCACGCTGATCTGCCGCTCCAGCAAAAATTTCACCACTTCACCCTGCGTCAGCAGTGGGTTATGTGTCCTCACGATAAAGGCACAGGGCCGTTTTGTTATTTCATCAATCAGACTATTCATAAGTGCTGTTTTAAAAGAACCGGGCGCGTTGAAACGCCACCCGGTATTTACAAAAACTCGCATCGCGTAATCTGCAGCGCGTCAACTGCAGCTATTTTAAAAACAAAAAATATCAGAACCTTAACTAATTATTCTCCGGCCCCTTCAATTTCTACTGGCTGAATGAATTGAAACGAGTCATTATAAACCCGGACTGGCCTATTGTCAGATATTTTATCATGAATGGTCTGAAGATTTTTTGATTCAGGGCTGTCTGTTTTTTTTAAACCAGGTGCTTTTACAACATGAGAGTTGTCCCAGGAGATATCAACGGCGGTGATTTGATTTGCGGTATCGTCTTCCGCATACACATACCAACCTTTGGAAATTATACCTTTGACAGTAATCAGATAGTGACCGTTCTGATGCTTTTGAGAAGAAACAGACCAGGCAATGGGGACAGACTTGCAAAAAGCTGCTGGTACCATCAGCAGGAAATAAAAAGCCAAAAAATGTTTCTTCAAATGTGTCTTCAATCGTTTCAGAATAAATACAGGTTATTTCCTAAAAAAATAGAAGGGTAAGTAAAAACAAACCCTTGAAAAGGACATTTACTGTCACATGAGAAAAATTTAGGGTGGGTTGTCCCGGTCTTTCATTTACAAAATTTATCAGTTTAAGGCAATACTAAATTTTTGGGTAGATGGCGGCAGACATTGCTGCTCGTTACAAACCATAAATTCAACAGTTCCGGAAAAATTTGTTTTTGCAGATCCCTTTAGTTTAACACGCTGTACAAAATCGACACTACCTTCAAAATATTTGACATCAACTCCAAAGACCTCTTCATGTTTGACAACCAGCTTGCCATTTTCTTTTACGACTCCATCCAAACCATATAAAGGGTTTTTGGAAAATATGAACTTTGTCGGCAAGGGTCCGCCATCTGGCGTAAACTGGGAATAGGTATGCCAGGGCGCCTGTACGTCGGCGACACAATGAATGTCATAGGTCTTATCCGCAACCTTAGTCGCTTTGAATGACCAGGCATATGGTGTTTGCGCGAACGAAACACTAAGCAGAAAATAATGAAGAACAAAAAGTAGGAGATATTTTTTCATATCGGAATATTAAAAACAGGGTAAGTAAAACCAAACCCCAGTTCTAAACCAGAATTCTCGCTTAAACCAAAAGACGTGGGAGGATAAGATAATAGCTTGCAATAGAATATATCAATAGACATTGGCAGCCAGTGACTGGACGAGCAGCACATAGACATCTCTCTTATCGTAAAATACCTTTGCCGGATAGTCAGGAATCATGCGTATATCACCTGTAATGGTTAGTTACTGTTATAAAGACGTATCAAACGGAAAAAACTACTAGTCAGTTTTAAAATTTATTTTAATTAGGTGGGAGGATAACTATTTTGCGGTTATCCTTCCCTTCATTCTTTGTCCGTGCGACCAGTTTAGTTCTAGCTGTCAGAACAATATGATTGCTTTTCTTTGTCTGATGTTTTTCTATTTGTGACCCGACAGCTCGGGCAATAATTCAAACCGTATTTCATTTCTTCCACTGAGCCATTTCTGAGCGGCAGCCCTTATAGATGCAGAAGTCAGTTTGTCCAGCCCCTCAGTGCTCGTTAAAACATTGCCATCTTTTTCGCCATTTTCATACTGAGTTACCAGGTAATCCAACCAGAATTCATTTTGTCTAAGTTGAAGTTCCCTGACCCTTTTATATTCAGCCCGGAATTTATCAAGGTCTTCGGCGGTTGGTCCGTTTTTCTTCAGAGATGTGATCTCTTTAACCACCGCATTCATTAAGTGATCTGCATTGGCAGGCGCACAACCAAAGTTCACCGTAAATGCAAAACGTGATTTTGGATTCTTATTGTAATTGATCTGAACCTTAGGCGAATAGACTTCACTTTCGTCTTCGCGCAGATGCTGAATGATCTTGATCGCCAGCACTTCCTTGATCGCGTTCAGAGTCAGATTATTTTCAGCATTGTAGACGTAATCACCGCTAAAAACCATTTTAACCGTAGCCTTATTTTCGAATCCCTTAAAAACTTTTTTGGTGATTATGCCGGCGGGAATATGAATACCCAGATCCCGGGCCTTTTCATTTCTATTGAGTGTTGGGAGACTACCCAGATATTTTTCCAACAAAGGCAGAATACTGTCAACCTCGAAATTTCCGACAAAAATAAACGTAAATCCGGAAGCATCAGCGAACCTTTCCCTGTAGATATGGTATATTTTATCCAGTTGAATCTGTTCCAACCTTTTCACGGAGGCCGGCATTCTCCTGTAGTTATAGGCTCCCAGTACCATGTTCACGGTGTCATCGAAGACTTCGGATGGATCACTATAACGGGTCGCCATGATTTCTTTGGCACTTGTCATATAATTGATAAACAGCACGGTGTCCTTACGGGGTTCTGTAAACTGCAGATACAAAAGTTGCAGGGCAGTTTCCAGGTCCTTTGGGGTCGAAGATCCGTCCATGCCCTCATACCGGTCGCCGATATATGGATTTACTTTAAAGATTTTGCCGTTCAGCAGCTTGTTCAATTGCACCGGATTGAAACCCCTTACTCCGAAACCACCTATCATTTCAGCATGGGCAGCATTTTCATAATCTGCATTTGAATATAAAGATGTTCCTCCGGGGCTAAATGCTTTAAACCGGATCTCATCATTTTTAAAATCAGTAGGTTTTAAAATAATACGAACACCATTGCTCAATTTTATATCGGTAATGGCCAGCGACGGAACCCTTTTTTTAAACACTAGTTTACCGGATACGGGCTGTTTTGTCAGCAGCGACTGTGCATTAAGCTCATCGGAAAATGCTGATAGTTTTTTCTGGTCAGATTCTATAATCCAACTGCTGACAGTCATCGAATCCGGCAAATCATTTTTGTTTTTCTCAGGTGCCAGTATCAGGATATCCCGGTCTGTATCCCGGATATATTCCTTTGAAAAACCATTCATCTGGTCAAGAGTGATCTGACCGATATGATTTTTTACGAATTCATATTCCCAGATGATGCCCGGCGAAGCTTCCTGTTCAAGGAACAGGCGCTTATACTCATTCACATAACTTTCTGAATTTGTTTTTTCCTTTTCCCTGAATCCTCTTTCCATTCCGTTCAGGTAACTATGGCCGGCTCTGTCCAGTTCCGCTTGCGTGAATCCAAAACGTTTCACTTTTTCCACGAGTTCCCAGACCAGCTGAACACCCTCTTTAAACTTTCCCTGCTTGAAGATGATATTCATGTTGAATGCATCCAGGCCACCAATAAACGGTACTATTTTTATTTCTGCTCCGAGAATGGGCAGGTTAGACATTTGCGACATGGCGGCCATTCGTTCACCGATCATCTGATTAAAAAGCTGCCGCTTCATAGATTGAACATACTCCTGCTCAGTTTCCAGTTTCTCGGCTTTGTGTTTAATCATCACCTGGAAATCTATAATAGGCATTTCTTTATCTGTAACCCGTATAAACTGATTCTTACCCGTCAGCTCGACTGAATATTTGATTCTGGGCTTTTCCGAAGCCGGCGTTTTCAGATCGGAAAATAATTTCTTTATCAGCGCTTCTGTTTGGGCAACATGGATGTCTCCAACTACAACCAGCGCCTGCAGGTCGGGGCGGTACCAGTCTGCATGAAAGCGTTTTATAACTGATGGTGGAAAGTTATTCAGGATATCCACTTTGCCGATCGGAATTCTTTCTGAATAACGTGATTGATTCAACAACAAAGGAAAATACTGTCTTTGCATTCGTTCCGAGGCACCCCGGCCCAGTCTCTCTTCTTCTAAAATAACTCCCCGCTCCTTGTTGATCTCTGTAGTATCGAGGGTTGCATTCTGTGCCCAGTCGCGCATGATCTGGAATCCGTTTTGCAAAATGGAGGGATCATCGGCAGGCAAAGGAAGCTGATAGACCGTTTCATCAAAACTTGTATACGCATTGAGATCCGCGCCAAAACGGACACCTGATTTCTGGAGATAACTGACGAGCTCGTTTTTCGGAAAATGCGTTGTACCGTTGAAATTCATATGTTCCATGAAATGCGCGATTCCCTGCTGGTCATCGTCTTCCAACACCGATCCAACCTTGTTAACCAGGTACAGATACACCCGGTTTTTTGGTTCGTTATTTTGCCGGATATAGTATGTAAATCCATTAGGCAGGGTACCTGTATGCACGGCAGTATCCAGCGGAACCAACTGGGCGTTTATTTCACCTGAGCAAAACAATCCCAGCAACGCAAAAAGTATTTTTTTGTGTTTCATTTGTAAGTAAATAATTGATAAAAGATCCGGCGTCCCGGCAAACAAGAATTGCTCAGGCTCATCCAGTCAGCGGTCATCGATTAACCCCCCATCACTTCCTTCAGCTTTTCTTCGAGCGGATCAGCCACACCGGCTCCCGATGAAGTACCCGTATACCTTCCGATAATTTTACCGTCTTTATCCAGTAAAATTTTTGTGGGAAAGGCCGAAACTTCATAAATATTCGTAACGTCAAATTTATCTTTTCCATCATTGTTTAAGACCTGGATCCAGGGAAGGCCATCTTCCCTGACGGCTTTTTTCCAGGCCGCACTGGCTTCTGCAATAGTTCCCGATTCATTCGCTATCCCTATAATGGTAAACCCCTTGGCTTTATACATCGCATACAAATCTTTCAGATGCGGATTACCTGCCCGGCAGGGACCACACCAGGAACCCCAGAAATCCAGCAGCACGTATTTACCTTTAAAGTCCGCGAGGTTGATGATCTTGCCATTCATATCTTTTTTAATGAAATTGACGGCGAGTTCTGTACCGGAATTGTATTTTTTGGTATATTCAAAATTCTGCTGCAGCAATTTACCATACATGCTTTGCTGCACCTGCGGAGCCAGCGCATTATAGTATTCCTTTATTTCCGGCTCTTCCATACCGACCCTGGCGTCCAGATAAAGAGTCGAAGCGCTGGCCAGGTAATCAGGATGTGCTTTGATGAACGCTTTTTCCTTATCTACCAGATCCTGCATGAGTGCTTTCATTTCAACGGTAGGGCCCTGAGGAGCACTTCCATTGCTCATAGATTCCCTTCGCATACGCATCAGTGACTGCTTATCTTCCTTTAGCTGATCGTTGAGTTCATTGAGCTGCGTATTGTATGTACTGCCCGCAGATACGGCCAAATCAAATTCGCTGTCATTTCCTTTTACTGAAATGACATCTCCATTTTGCACAAAGAATTTGATGGGTGCAGATTTCATCTCCTGCATTCGTTTTGACAATACCATTATGACGGGGCTTTCGTCCGCTATCATTCCTTTGCACTCAAAAGATCCGTTATGGGAATCTGTGCTGTCCGTAACTATCTGATCCAGGTTCGTCGGATTCCGGTAATAAAACATAATTTTCGTATCGGGCATGTTTTCTATACTGCCTTTTACATCAAAACCTTTGGGTGACTGCGCCAAAACAATAAATACATCCAGAATCCCAATCAAAACAAACAACGACTTTCTCATTTTCATAATTTTTATTTGTTGAATATTACCTTCAACTTCCGGTCAAGAGATGAAAGGTCTTCGTCAGCTGCCTGATTCGCCGTTGGCGGGTTGCTTGCGGCAGCAGATGACGCACTGGAGGAAGCGCCTGCACTTGATGAAGTAGCGGCACCGGCATTAGAAGCAGATCCGCCCTGTGCAGCATTTGCATTGGCGGAAGCGTTTGGAGCGGCGGCTGTACTGTTGTCGTCTGGCCCGTGAGCGGACCCTGCGACATTAGTTCCTACCAGGCGCATTACCACATTTCCTTCCTTATCGATCAGAACCTTAGTGGGAAAGGCCTGCACTCCGTAGAGATCGACAACATTCAACGTGCCCTCGTCGTTGAGAATTTGTGTCCAGGGTAAGCCGTCTTGTTTGATGGCTTTGATCCACGCGGTTTTATCCTGGGTTCTCTCATAGGCTATGCCGATAATAACCAGCCCATCTTTATTGTATTTTTCATATATCTGCTTCAGATGGGGATGACTCGCGCGGCAGGCCCCGCACCATGAACCCCAGAAATCCAGCAGCACGTACTTGCCTTTGTAGTCCGACAACTTAAAATTTTTGCCCTCCCTAGTTTGCTTGATAAAATCAGGAGCCGGTTTTCCCGCATCGGTATTTTTCTCTGCTACGTCAAGTCCGATCATTTCCTGCACGGTTTTTCCACTGGCAGATTCCTGAACTTCCTTGTTCAGTGTGCTGAAGAGTGCCTTCGCATCTTCCACACTCATACTTTTTGAAATTTGGGACATCGCTTTTGCACTTACCAATGCGTCAGGATGTTTTCTGATAAAATCAATTTTTATTTGCCGCGCACTGGCCTCAAACGGATCAGCTAAATTCTGAAGGCTGTCAATTTTCGGTCTGTTTGCTGGACTATGTTGCTTCATTAATACGCCTACCTGATCCCAGATTATTTTTTCCTGCGCATTCACATCCTTCAACTGAAGCTGAAGTTCCATATTTTCCGCATTTGATTTATTGCCTGAAAATTGAGACGATGTAAAATCCTGTTTGGAACCTGACACCACAATCACATCTCCGTTTTGCGCATAAAAAATTGCACTTGTACCCATCATGCCCCCGCCTTTGAACAATGTTATTCCGCTGGGGTCCATCAGGCTGTATTCCGCCATAATGGCCGACGATACAGTATCTTTCAATTCAAAATCTCCATTATTGTCAACCGTAAATTTCTTTGGCCCTTTTTTATCGTCATTATCGTTACTGGATAACAAAAAAAGTTGATTTCCTGCCATGCCTTCCAGATGGCCCTTAACGATAAACCCCTTTCCCTGTGAGCAGGCCGAACTGCAAAACACGGCTGCCATGGTTGCAGTCATCGTCAGTTGTTTGATTTTATTTATCATTTTTTTATTTTTTGTTTTTTTGATTAAGGATTATCCGTCATGCCCGGATTGTACGACAACACTTTCGGTGGAATCTTCAGCACCAGGCGGTCCGTTGTCAGTATGTAAGTTCCTGCGCTATCGGTATGTACATAATTTTTCCCAGCAAACAGCTGATCGTTCCACAACCTTCTTACATCGAACCAATTGAAGCCCGTCAGCGCATACTCACGATAACGCTCCGCAACAATAAAACGCACCAGGGAGTCGGCATCGCCGATTGAAACCGCCGCATCGGTTGCCGGCATGCGATGCGCACGCAGGGTAACCACGTCTGCTGTGGCTCCGCTAATATCTCCGGTACGGGCCTTACATTCTGCCAGCATCAGGTAAAGATTTGGCACGGAAGGACCATAATTCACCTGGTATGGCGCAGCGCGGGAATAGGAAGGATAAACAGCCTGGCCCCCGAAATCAGTCTTGGAAAAAAGTTTTAATCGTAAGTCAGTCGAGTCATATAGGGAATAATTTGGATTTAGAAATACAATTCCGCGGTAGAGGCCAACGGTGGTCTGCCGCTGGCAGATCGCTTCCTGATTATTCGGTGCTATTGGAAAAGTGGGCGGAAAATTAGGAACCGGCGGTGTCCATTGATCAAGCACTTGATTGTAATCGTACAGGTCCATGGGGATCGGACTGTTTTGAATCAGTGCCCGCGTCGTATTGAGTTCAACCAACGCGCTGTCGTATTTTCCCATGAAAAAATAAACCTGTCCCAGCATAAAGGTCGCCGCGGGTTTGGCCAGCCGCAACCGGCTCAATGAACTATCCGGCAGATCTGTAATGGCAGCACTCAGTTCGCTGATAACAAAATTATAAACGGCCTGAACGGAAACCCGGGGACCTGCCGATCCGGAAGCATCCGGCTTTGTGATAATTGGAACGCCCGGATCGGTGGAAGCTGATGAGGCGTTGTATGGTTTTCCAAAATAATTTACGAGCCAGAAATGAAGATAGGCCCGGTTAGCCCGCGCTTCTGCCAGCAATTGTTTTTTTTGCAGTTCAGTACCATCGGATGCATTCATCACTCCGTTTGCGATGACGTTATAGGTATAGTTCTGCGTGTAAAACGCATTCCACTGGGGGGCGTCCTGATCGGGCAGATATACATTGGGTAACCAGTGATACCCGTTGATAGAGCTTGCTTTGAGGCTGGAATTATAGGGCGAAGTAGTGTATGTTTCGTCAGATAAAAAAATGCTGAGATCGGCGTTGTCTCCCGGAGTCACACCGCCTGGCTGTATGGTATAATCTCCAAAAGATACCAGTAAAGCATTGTTGAATAAACCATTGTACTGATCGATCGTGGAAACGACATCAACTCCTTTTGGTTTGATGTCAAGAAATTTTGTACAGGCTCCTGTCAAAAAAATGACAAGCGTTATAATCAAATATTTTATGATGGATTGTTTCATGAAATTTGTTTTGATTGATTTATTTGAAGCTTACATGCAGACCAAAGGTCCAGAAGGGTTTCATTTTATCCGGGAGCGCGGTTGTCGGTGCTCCGATCAGCTTACCTCCTACACCCGAATTCGCGCCTCCGCTTGCCGGCCCGTTTGGTGCATTATAATATTCCGGATCTATGCCCTGGTGATTGGCCGTCCAAAGCATGATGTTATTTACCTGGGCATATACCTGAACGCCTTCCATCGATAATTTGCTGATCCAGGATACCGGCAAGGAATAGGTCAGCGTGATGTCACGCATTTTGATATAGCTGGCGCTTTCCACATTGATATTGGCGTTTTCATAAAACCCAATGGATCGTGTGGTGGCATCGATTTCCGGACTGGAAATATATTTAGGCACATTCGTTTTATTCTCGTCTCCCGGATTTTTCCAGCGGTCATTAAAATAAGTTGAGATATTATTGGTAAGACGCCCGGAAAAATAGGTGTTCACATAGGAACGCATCTGGTATCCCAGATTATAAATAACCTGGAAAGAAAGTTCAATGGCCTTGTACCGGAAAGTATTTGTCATACCTCCGTAATAAGGTGGTTGTGTAGTGCCTGCATAGCGTACGTCATCAAGAGACAGATCGGAAGCCATCTTGATTTTCTGACCTTTTGAACTGTAAACCTGCGGGTTTCCCTGGTTATCGAGTCCGGCCCATTGCAGGTCGAACAGACTATAGGCGGAATAACCCTGCACAAAACCGGTACTGGATAATTTCCCATTGGCCGTCAACGGCACGACTTCACCCAGTTTCACTACTTTATTATGATTATAAGCGAAGTTCAGACGTGTTGTCCAGGAGAAATTGCGATTCACTATATTCTGCGAAACAACTGCCAGTTCGATGCCTTTGTTTTCTATGTTACCCAAGTTGGTGTACCCGCTGGACCAGCCATTGGTTGGATCAAATGGTGAATACCCCAGCAAATTATCTGTCTTCTTACTATACACATCCACTGAAAAAGTTACCCGGTTTTCAAGAATACCCACATCAACACCGGCGTTCAGGGTTGACGTGCTCTCCCATGTCAGCTTTTTGTTGGACGGTAACAGAATAGAATATCCGAGTCCGACATTCTGATAAAAAAAACCTGGTTGCGGCTGAATGATATCATACGGACCTCCGGAGCCGGGGTTCGGTGAATTCCCGGCGATTCCGTAAGTCAGTCTAAGCTTCAGACTATTTACGAGATTCTTTTTGAAAAATGGTTCATTGCTGATCAGCCAGCTGGAACCTACAGACCATATTGGTTTATACTGCTGACTTATATTTGTTCCGAACAGATTCGACTGATCC
The DNA here is from genome assembly GCA_013286315.1 of Bacteroidota bacterium. Taxonomy (GTDB): domain Bacteria; phylum Bacteroidota; class Bacteroidia; order Chitinophagales; family Chitinophagaceae; genus Puia. Next base: position 21,344 of record JABDFX010000029.1, read on the forward strand.
ATGCGAATGCTTCCATTGAGATTATATTTCCTTTTGAAAGCGTAGGCCAGGTTGCCATACAATGAAAAAAATCTTGTTTCTACTTCAGATGCCGAAAAGGATGGCGAACTCAGTGTGCTGCTCGAATAATAATTTGGAATAATGGGATCGTAGATACCTTGCTGTAAAGTCAGTTCGTTGTAAGCCGTATAGCTCATTGTCTGATAATCATACCCATGGATGAGTTTGGAATTCGACTTCACTGTATTATCCCGAACTTCAGTTCCAAGCAATATTGTCAACTCACTGTTTTTCCATGCATCATTGTAATTGACCTGGTTGCGAACGTACCAGGCTGTGTTTGTTCCGGCACCTGTTAAATAATCACCGCCCTGATTGGGCAGGTTATAAACGGGACCCGGTTCTGTAAAACTGACCACTTCACGACGGGTCAGATATGAATGCTGATCATAGTAGGTATAGTTGTTGTTGCTGCCCGTTTGATATTGATAACGTCCCTCAAACGTAAGGCTCCTTAATAATTTTATTGTTAGTCCCGCATTCAGTCTTGCACTCAGGGTGTTGTTAGCATTGTTGGAAGTGTAAGCAGACTCCTTCAGCGGAACATAATCCAGGTTGATTCCGCTTTGCTGCTCAGCATTTTGCTGATAACCGCTGTAGAGCTGAAGCCAGCTTTGTGACAGTGCGTTTCCTTTCCCATCTGAAAACATCGCGTAAGGCAGATAAGTGTTTAGATTGGGCAAATCCGGAATGATAAATTGTTTTGAGTTTTGCTGGGAAAGGTTTGTTGTAATGTCGAGTTTGATATTCGGCGTGAAGGAAAAAACCTGTTTGAAATCGACCATATAATTGTTAATAGCAGACCGGTCGTTATTCTTCGTATTCGTATAGTTCAATGAACCATAAAAATTATAAACCTGATTTCCACCACTGAACGAAACGCTGTTATTACTCAGCATGGCTGGCTGCATCAGGTTTTCTTCCACCTGGGAACGATTGTTCAGGGAGGACAACGAATCCAGCCGCTGATTTGCAACCGCCTGTGAAATAACGCCGCCATTCAGATCATACAAAATCTGTTCGTGTGGAAATACCACCGGCAATTCGTAATTGGGGCTGATACCTGTTACGGTATTATAGGGAAATGTAGCCGGGTCGAATATTTCCTGTGCGGTGGCGATGAATTGTTTTGTATTCATCATCTTTTGGTAATTGAAATCCGGCAGTCCTTTAAATGAAATAAATCCGTTATACTGAACCTTTATATGACCCTGAGCCTTACCTTTTTTTGATGTAATCACAATGATGCCGTTGGCTGCCTGAGAACCCCAGATGGATGTGGCCATCGCATCCCGAAGAACCTGAATGCTCTCAACATCATTTGGATTTACAAGCCGGGATACATCATCGTACGAGATCGGCACTCCATCAAGAACATATAAGGGCGCTCTGTTAGCATTTACGGAGTTCACTCCGCGAATAAGAAACTTATCGGCACCCTGGCCATTGTTGACGGCCAGGCCGGGAACAAGTCCTTCCAGTCTGTCGATCACATTCATACTGACGGATTTCTGTATGATCTCCTCTCCTTCTACACGGCTGAAGGCTCCGGTACTTCTTTCTTTGGCAATGGTCTGATAGCCGGTCGTTACAGAGACTTCATTCATGCCACTCACAATCCTGGAAAGGGCAATTGAAATATTTGCCGACTTTTTACCAACCGTAAAAGAAAAAGGCTTAAAACCAACATATGAAACGTTGATGGTAGATCCCAGTCTTGCCGTTATTTTGAATTTGCCTGTTTCGTCGGAGATGATAGATACCATTCCACCTTCTGTTTTCAAGGCGATGGTTGCTCCGGCCAGCGGATTTCCATCATCATCAGAAATGCGACCGGTTATTGTTATGTCTTCGTCTGCCGAAACAGTCATATGTTCCCGGAGTGAGACAACGACCGCATGATTCTGCAGGGAATATTTTAGATCGCTGTCTTTAAAAATGAGTTCGAGAAAATCGCCCAGGGAGACGTTTTTGACATCGACCGTAACAGGTTTTGAATTTTTGAGAATCTCTACGTCATAAAAAAAGACGTAACCGGTCTGACTTTTTACTGCGTCAAATACTTTTTCAAGAGGAACATCCCTGCCCGAAAAAGTAACGCTTTGGGAAATGCCTTTTGCACTTACATGCAACATGGCAACGGTGAGCAAAATAATGGTCAGTTTCAAGACTAATAGAGGTTTGGGGATATTCCGGGATGCGAACAACCGGAAACCGCAATGAGCAGATTTAAACATAACTTTGTGAAGTTTTGGGTTGATGAACTAAGCAGTCTGACAGGATTCTTTATGTTGGGTCAGCCCGAAACGTCCGCCGCTATGGGCCCTAATCCATGGCGGTTTTTCATTTCTGAGCCGATCCCCCTAGTTATAAATTATCAGCATTTTTCCGTTTATTTTATATTTAATCTTTACTTCCCGCAAAACATTCAATACTTCCTGCAGCGTCATACTTCTGGGAAGTTCACCCTGAAAACGGCGCTGGGATATCTCTCCCTCATAATGAACGTCTATGTCATACCATCTTTCAAGCTGGCGCATGACCATCGGCAATTCCGCGTTTTTAAAATTGAAATATCCCGTTTTCCAGGCCATCACCTGTTCCATATCCTCGCTATGAAGAATGTTAACCCTCCCGTTTTTTCCCAATTGCGCCTGTTCTCCTGGTTTAAGCAGCGTATTATAATTTCCTGTGGTCAGTTTGATACTTCCTTCCAGCAGGGTTGTTTTTACATCCGTTTCATCCGCATAGGAATTGATATTAAAATGAGTACCCAACACTTCGATATTCATATCATTCACAGCAACATGAAATGGCCTTTCCTTATCCTTTGCAACTTCGAAATAAGCTTCCCCTGTGATAGATACATTTCTTTGTTTACCATTGAAGGCGGTCGGGTAGGTTATCGAAGAGGCCGAATTCAGCCAAACTTTTGTACCATCCGGAAGAATCAACTGATACATACCTCCTCTTGGTGTGCTTAAAATGTTCAATCCATTTTCAGCATGGGTATGACCATTTTCTGCATATACTATTTTGCCAGAGTCGCTTTTGATAATCTTAGTATTACCCTGTTGCGCAAGTTCTCCGTTGGCGACACTGTCTAATATTATTTTTGAACCGTTGGTAAGCGTAAGGACTGCTTTGTTTCCGCCGGGTAAAATATCGGGAGTTACCTGATTTACTGCAACAGGCGTCTTTGTTTTGCCTGAGTCATGACTGAACAAAAAATAACCACCGAGTACCAAAACCAGGACGGCTGCTGCGGCGGCCCAGGATGAAAAGGAAATAATTCTTCTTTTTTGCGGAAAGATAACCTCCGGGGAAGATTCAATTTTCGGGGACGCGATATTCGATAAGATGTGATGCTCGATTTTTTCAAGGATTTTTTCGTGTCCCTCGCCTTCAAAACGCCGGCTCTGATACTCCTGCAGGAGCGTTTCTTCCAGAGCCATTTGGTATTCCGGTTGTTCCAACAGGCCAGACAATTCTACTCTTTCCGCATCAGAAAGAGAACCCGTAAGGTATTTTTCCAGTAAACTCTTAAACAAGGGCTCGTTCATCGGTTTTTCGCTTTTTAGCGGGGATCTGTCTGATTAAAGACGCATCAGAATGAAAACAGGGTCGCCCGATGTGAAATAATTCTTAAATAATTTTTTTGCCTGATCGTTGAAACTATCATTTATTGGATCGTTGGATCTGTCATTTATTGAATATTGCCAACAGAATCAATCCAATCAATGTATCTCCATGGGTGCGGAAATAATCCCGAAGAAAATTCAAAGCCAGTACGATATGGCCTTTAACGGTGGAAGGAGATATGCCCAACTGCCCGGCTATTTCCGAGTAACTGAGTTCATCTTTCCTGCTCAGGCGGAATACCAGTTGACGCTGGGGAGGCATTAAGGAAATTCCTTTTTCCAATATACTTTCCGCCTGTTTTAAAGAGAGCCGCTGTTCGGCTGAAGGGCTGTTCTCTTCAACCAGTTCCTGCAAATTATCCGTAACCGGAAGGGTCAGTTTCTTCCTCATTACTGTGATGATTCGATTCCGGGTCATGATAAACAGAAAATTGCCGAAGCTTCCGATTCCGCCCAGTTCCTTGCGCTTCGTCCATATTTTTAAAAAAACATCCTGTACAATATCCTGAGCCACTTCGGAAGACTTGGTATAGGCAAGCGCCTGGGAATACAGGTTATTCCCGTACTTTTTGACTAGAAGTGCAAAAGCTTTTTCATCTCCCGTCGCTACAAGGGAAAGAATCCGAGTTTCATCATATATTTCGTCGGGAGAGTGCAGTAGTAATTATTATTTCTGCGTTAAATGTAAGCTCCATCTATCAAAAAGCAAGTACTCAATTTCTTAAAATCTTCCAGCGGTAAAACCTTGTTTTATTTATTCTTCGGAATTAGTATGTTTTTGCGAAGAGAAGATTGACTAAAAAAGATTAAATATAAATTGTCTTTTGACCAGTCCTTTTTAGCGTTTTACGAGTCTTTATATAGTGCTAAGATCAAAATATCGCATGCCGATAAAAATATCGTATGCTGATCAAAAATCTCCCAACATAAAAAGCAATATGCAAAAAACATCTCTGGTCCTGATTCTATTCTTAATAGGTTCCCTTTCTTTAAATGCACAGACACCTTATAACTGGACCTTCTCCGCCAGTAAAATATCAAACGGAATTTATGAAATCCATTGTATCGCTGATGTAAGTACTCCCTGGCACACGTATTCCCAGTTTACACCCGCTGGCGGCCCTGTTCCTACAAAATTCAGTTTTGCAAAAAATCCTCTGTACAGACTGGACGGACCGGTAAAAGAAAATGGGAAAATGGTTACTAAACATGAGGCCGTATTTGGCGTGGATGTAAAATACTACGAAGGAAAAGTTGATTTTGTACAAAAAGTAAATTTAAAGGGGAATGCAAAAACAAATTTCACGGGCTCCGTTGAATTTATGGTGTGCAATGACACAGAATGCCTGCCCCCGGCAAACCAGAAATTTACCGTTGCCCTGGATTAAGCTTAATGTATAACGCGATTGTTTATACAGAGCCTTTTTCAATCGAGTCAACATTCGTTGGCATTCACAAATAACCCAAACCCGTTTTTCTGTATGATGAACAAAATAAAAATCCTGCTATTCCTTTTCCTGAACTTTGCCGCAACGAACGGTTTTAGTCAATCCCCTCCGATCGAATGGTCATTCAGCAGTCTGAAGATTGCAAATAATACCTATAATATCCTGATTAATGGGAAAATCAGCAAAGGCTGGTATGTGTATGCAGCACCGGACTCCATCAATGGCCTGACTGGCCCGCAAATAAAATGTGACAACGAAAATATCAGGCCGGGCAGTGAAATAAATATAGAATCCATACCCAAAAAGATTCATGATCGGGTTTTCAATAACAAGTCTATCTCCACATATGCGGATAATCTTACATTGAATCAAAACATTTTGTTTGAGGGAACGGTACCGGATTCACTGAAAATAAAAATTTATGGATTTGCTGCCAATGGCGAAGAGTTTTTGACCATTGATGAAGTCAGGAAAGTTTACCTGGAAGGAGGAACGAATTCAAATCCAAAAAATCAGATAAAATTATCAACTATTCGTCTGGATAAACCCGTTGCGGACTGCGGCGGTGAAGAAAAAGCAAGCAAAGGAATTTTGGCGATTTTTTTGCTTGGCGTGGCTGGCGGCCTCATTGCCCTATTGACGCCCTGTGTATTTCCGATGATCCCCGTCACGGTTTCATTTTTTACCAATCGGGCAAAAAGTAAAAAGGAAGGCATAAAAAACGGGTTAATGTATGGGTCCGCCATTTTTCTGATCTATGTACTAGCGAGCCTGCCCTTCCATTTAATCGGAAACATCAGTCCGGAGATCTTAAACAGCATTTCCACGAATGCATGGGTGAATGTGGTTTTTTTCCTGGTATTCATTTTTTTCTCCTTATCCTTTTTCGGATTATTTGAAATTACTCTGCCTTCCCATGTAGTAAATAAAACAGATTCGAAAAGCAGTCTGGGAAGCCTGGCCGGCATTTTCTTTATGGCACTTACATTGGCTACGGTTTCTTTCTCCTGTACCGGGCCCATACTAGGTTCTCTTCTGGTGGGTTCCTTATCTGCCAACGGAGGTGCCTGGCAACTGACCGCCGGTATGTCTGGATTTGGGCTTGCCCTGGCCCTGCCATTTGGATTGTTTGCCATGTTCCCGAACTGGCTTAAGAAAATGCCAAAAAGCGGCGGTTGGCTAAATACCGTAAAAAAGGTGCTAGCATTTGCCGAACTCGCTCTGGCTTTTAAATTCTTAAGCAATGCCGATCTGGTACAGCACTGGGGAATCCTCAAAAGAGAGGTATTTATAGGAATCTGGATCCTGATTTCCGCAGGTCTTGTCCTTTACCTTTTTGGGTTATTTGAGAAAGACGCAAACCCTTCAACGGGAAGAAAATTTTTTGGAGTGCTCATGCTTTTATTTACAATTTATTTGATCCCCGGACTTACCCGAAATAAATATGCCAATCTAAAACTGCTGAGCGGATTTCCACCGCCACTTTCCTATAGTCTCTATGAAAGTAAAAACGAAGATGAGGGGCGATTGGTTCCTGACGTGATGAATGATTATGCAAAGGCGCTTGCACTTTCAAAAAAGGAGAATAAGCCTATATTAATTGATTTTACTGGGTGGGCTTGCGTGAATTGTCGGAAGATGGAAGATCTTGTTTGGACCAATCCTGAAATCAGTAGTCTGATCAAAAATAATTTTATTTTGCTTTCCCTTTATGTGGATGACCGGAAGAAATTACCACAAGCAGAGCAATTCCTTTACAAAACAGCGGATGGAAATGAAAAAGAGATTATAACCGCAGGCGATCAATGGGCCACTTTTCAATCTGAAAATTTCAAGCAGGTTACCCAACCGCTCTATGTTATTTTAAGTCCGGAAGAAGTACTATTAAATTCGCCGGTTGGTTATACACCACAAGTGAATAAGTATAAACAATGGTTGGAATGCGGGCTAAAGGCAGAAAAAGAAATATCCCGGAATTAATTCCAAAAAAAAAACAGGGTAAGTGAAAACAAACCCTGGACTTCAAAAACTACTGCTCACATGGAACAATAAAATAGTTCTGACTTAACTATACTGAACAAAACACCCATTTAAACTTTACCATACTGATCAAAAAAAACAATCGGTCAACAATAAATTTTTTAAAAAGGGTAAGTAGAAACAAACCCTAGTTCTAAACTAAAATTCTCGCTTAAACCAAAAGACGTGGGAGGCTATTTCAAAGCCGGTGCATAATGTTATTCAGTGCGCATTAGCAGCCAGTGACTGCACTAATAGCACATAGACATCTCTTTTATCATAAAATACCTTAGCCGGATAGTCAGGAATCATAAGAATATCACCTGTAACGGTTAGTTACTACTGTATAGACGTATCAAGTGGAAAAAACTACTAGTCTGTTTTAAAATTTATTTTAAAAAGGTGGGCCAGCCTGGACAAGCCGGCCCGTTTCTTATGATTGCTTATGATAGAAAAAAAGTTATTTCTGCTCTGGTAACAGTTCAAACTTTAACACATTGCTTTCGGTCAAATACTTTTGCGCGGCTTTTTGTAAAGAAGCAGTCTTCAGTTTGTTCAGAAGTTTATCATTTCCATATATTTCTGAGGGCAACTCATTATTTTGATAAGTATTCAGCAGCGTAGTGAGCCAGTAATCGTTTTGCGTCTGCTGAAATTCGCGGACGCGCTTGTATTCTGCTATGAATTTGTCCAGGTCCTCCTGGGTGGGGCCGTTTTGACGAAGAACCGCCAGTTCTTTCATAACCAGTTCCATCAGGTGGTCCGCATTGGCTGGGGCACACCCAAAACTGACCGTGAAGGCATACCGGTTATGCGGATATTTGTTATAAGTGACCTGAACATTCGGTGAATAGACTTCGCTCTCGTCTTCCCGCAGGTGTTGAGTGATTTTAATGGTGAGGACTTCCTTGAGTGCGGTCAATAAAAGGTTGTTTTCGGAGTTAAAAGCATAGTCGCCACTGAAAACCATTTTGACGGTCGCCTTATCTTCGGTTCCCTTGTACACTTTTTTTGTTAACTGGCCGGCCGGAATATGAATACCCAGGTCACGGGCGGTTTCGCGTTTGCTTAGAGCCGGAAGACTGCCCAGCCATTTTTCAAGTAAGGGACGAATACTGTCATTATTGAAACTGCCAACAAATACAAATGTAAATCCACCTGCATCCGAAAACCTTTCCTTATAAATCGCATAAAGTTTTTCTAGGTTGAGCTGATTTAGCTTTTCGATCGAAGGTGGCGTCTTCCGGTAGTTGTAATTCCCCATGATATAATTCACCGTATCTGTAAAGACATTTTTGGGATCGCTATAGCGGTTGGCGATCAGTTCGCGTGAATTATTGATGATATTATTAAAGAT
>JABDFX010000030.1 GCA_013286315.1 Bacteroidota bacterium
CCGCCGAATTTTTCCAATGTTTTATCTATCACATCCTGAATCAGTTTTTCATCCCTGATATCACAATAGACCGCCAGCGCTTTTCCGCCGGCCGCTTCCACTTCAGCGGCAGCCGAAAAGATCGTTCCGCCCAGTCTCTCATCTTCACTGGTTGATTTAGCGGCGATCACAATGTTTGCACCCGCAGTGGCCAGTTTTATAGCAATGGCTTTTCCGATGCCCCGGGTGGCACCTGTAATTAAAACAGTCTTGTTGTTAAAATCCATAAGCAGAGGGGATGATCATGACAGCCCGAAAGCATGGCATGAAGTATGTAATTATATTTATAAAGATAATACGATGTCTCCCAATACAACTTCTTATTTCGTTTTTCAACTGACAAAACCCAGGAGCAGTTCTCCCAATCCACCTCCTGAAATGCCACCTGTTGAACCGACACCGATACCCCCGGTAACGGATCCAGTACCAACCGTTCCGCCTGTAAAAGGAATACATTTTCAATTCTATTCTTTCGCGCTGAATTAGCACGCCTTTAAGTATTTATATTTGGGCCTCAAGGGCAATATGGAATATTTTCTGGGGATTGATATCGGAACCACTTCGGTAAAGTCGATTGCTTTTTCCAAAGAAGGAAAAACATTGTGTGAATCATCGATTTCATACCCCATCCATCATCCTCTTCCGGACTGGAGCGAACAGGATCCGGAAGAAATCGTCCGGGCGCTTGTTAAAACTGTAGAAAATATTCTCCATGAACTTCATCCGCAGCTTCCCATACTATTGAGTTTTTGTTCAGCCATGCACAGCCTGATCGCAGTAGATAAAAAGGGAATGGCTATTTCTCCATCTATTATCTGGGCTGATAACCGGGCCGCGGCCATTTCAGCGGGGATTCACAAGGCGAACCGCGCGAAGGTTTTGTATGAGCATACCGGACTACCCATCCATGCCATGTCTCCATTTTGCAAATTGCTCTGGTTAAAAGAAAATCAAAAAGAATTATTTGATAAGGCGTATAAATTCGTTGGGATTAAAGAGTATGTATTTTATAAACTCTTCGGAGTCTATGCCGTTGACGTGTCTGTAGCTTCAGCTACCGGATTGTTGAATGCAGGAACACTGCAATGGGATCCCTGGATACTGGAACAGATTGGAATTACAACAGACAATCTTTCGGAGGTCGTTGCGGTAGATAAAATATTTTATTCACCCGGAATATTTCCGGTATTACAAAATGTTCCGTTTGTTGTCGGAGGAAGTGATGGAGCCATGGCAAATATCGGCTCTTCGGAAGAACCCGGTTCGCTTGTGATCACGGTGGGAACCAGCAGTGCTGCGCGTGTAATTCTCAACAGGCCATATATTGATCCCGGAATGCGAACTTTCTGCTATTACATCAATCATAATCAGTGGCTGTTGGGTGGCGCCAGTAATAACGGAGGCATCGTATTGCAATGGTTGCATGAAAATTTATTTCATTCTGAAAAAGCAGTAACGGATTTTCTGAACCAGGCATCCGCTGTCGGGCCGGGTTCAGAGGGTTTGATATTTCTCCCCTATTTACTGGGGGAAAGGGCACCCATATGGAACGCGGATGCAAAGGGCGTTTTGTTCGGAGTACAATTCAGTCACTCGCAGGCTTCTGTGGTCCGCGCTTCCCTGGAGGGAATTATTTATTGTATCTACGGAATCAGCCAGGCTATCATGGAGCAATCAGAAATCCTGAATATTTATGCAACCGGCGGGTTCGCACGCAACGAACTTGGACTACAAATCATGGCGGATGTTTTTAGTCTCCCGGTGTTGGTTTGTGAAACGGTGGAAAACTCTGCCTGGGGAGCTGTGAAATGCGGCATGATGGCATTGGGTATGGAGGCATTCAACGGTACAACGATCAGTAAAAAATATTTTCCTGATGCCGGGATACATTCCGTTTACGCGAAAGGCTTTCTCAAATTCCAGCGTTTGTACGAATTGCTGAAGGAAGAATTTATTTAATTGGATGTTTGTTTTTTACAAACGGGATCCTGAGAATCATCGCTGAAATCAGTCAGCGGGATATTGCTTTCATTTTTGAGACCCACGCATAACCACCCGGCTATATGATCTGATCAGGCTGCAATCATATGGCTGCATTTTAGGTCAATAAATACAGTGGACTTTATTTATTTATTTGTAAATAAACCGGTGGGGGAAGAAAAGGCTTTTCGGAAATTGTCGCGGGTATCGGGCAGGAGTTTCGTAAATTTGTATTTGAAATGATTTGATTTGAAAAAAATTTATAAACCTGCTGAGCAGGGACCACCCTATATGGAGCGCTATATAAAGCTGGTGCCCGACGATGGTAATCTGCTGATTCATCTGGAAGACATTTTTTCCGAAACGGAGGAACTCATAAATCCGCTTAATGAAGAGAAAATGAATTACCGTTACGCGCCCGGCAAATGGACAATCAAGGATATGCTGCTCCATATGTCGGATACGGAACGCATTTTCGTTTACAGGGCTTTGCGATTTTCGCGGGGGGATGAAACACCATTGCCGGGGTTTGAAGAAAGCCTGTATGCGTTGAATGCCTGCGCCAATGACAGAGAGAAGGAAGATATTTTGCGGGAATATTCCCTGGTCAGGGAATCCAGTATCGCTTTCGTTGAATCCTTATCAGATGAAGCTTTAGACAGAAAGGGACTTGCAAATAATTACTCTCTGTCCGTGCGATATCTCGTGAATCTCATTTACGGGCATCACAAACATCACCTAAATATAGTAAGGGAAAGATATCTTTAAAAATGACAGAAAAAAAACCGCGCCGGATTTCCATTGCAGTAGATATGGACGGTGTACTGGCAGATACGGAAACACATTTCATAAAATATTACGAGACAGAATCGGGAGAAAAATTCGACAGGAGCGCCATGCTGGGCATTCCGGAAAGTCAGTCCTTTCCCGACAAAACAGCCGTATCGCGTTATGTGAATACAGCTGGTTTTTTCAGAACACTTCCATTGATTGGCGGGGCCGTGCAGGCCATACACACCCTGATGAAGGATTTTGATGTTTATATTGTTTCCGCCGCTATGGAATATCCACTTTCCCTATATGAAAAGAAACTGTGGCTGGAGGAGTATTTTCCATTTGTTCACTGGAAGAATATTGTTTTCTGCGGCGATAAAAGCATCATAAAAACAGATTTCCTGATCGACGATCATCTAAAAAACCTGGATAATTTTTCAGGGATTCCCCTGATGTTCACGGCAGCGCACAATATGAATTATAACCATCACCAGCGGATGAATAACTGGGAGGAGATACTGGCCTACTTCAGGAGCATACGGCAAGACTGAAAGACTGGAAGACTGGAAGACTGGAAGACTTGTAAAAGTACGAAAGTATGGAAGACTGGAAGTCTGGAAGTGATTTGCGCAGCCGGAACTAAAAATCAAAAACCGGTCTAAAAAATCAGCACTACTGTACCACCAATAATTAGCAGAGCGCCGACGGCGGTTTTCCAGCTTAATGCTTCTCCCAGAAAAATGACCGATAACAGGATGGTTAATGCAACACTTAGCTTGTCGACCGGTGCGACCTGCGAGACCTTTCCAAGCTGAAGGGCTTTGAAATAAAATATCCATGACAATCCAGTAGCCAGTCCTGAAATGACGAGAAAAAAAAGATTGTGTTTCGACAATCCCGGTATCGATTTATGCTCTCCCCGAAAAAAAACAATCGACCAGGCAACCAGTAAAATGATAATCGTCCGGATGGCTGTTGCGAGGTTGGAGTTTACATTTGTCACACCAATTTTTGCAAAAATGGCCGTCAGCGAGGCAAAAAAGGCAGAGAGCAGGGCGTAGATCCACCACATAAGCTTTAATTTTTACTACTTTGAAATAACAAGTAACGCTTAACGCGAAACGCTTAACGCGAAATGCTTAACGCTTTTAGTGATCGTCAATCGTGGATCGATTCGAGATAAACGATATACGATCACCCTCAACTGTTAACCGCCAACCGTCAAATCAATTTTCCAAAAACTTCAGACAGACGGGATTTGGAATACTAATTTCTTTCCCGGTTGCCTTTAATAAACCAGAAGCCTGGTCAATGGAAAAAATAACAATATTGTCCGTGTCACGATTAGCAATCAGCAAAAAATGTCCGCCGGGATCAATAACAAAATTGCGGGGATGTTTTCCTTCTACAGAAATAACTTGTTTAATAATCAATCTGCCGTCATTCCGTATTTCGAAGACAGCGATGGTATTGGATGTTCCCCGATTGGTTGCATACAAAAATTTTCCATCGGGATGGATATGTATATCGGCGCTGCCGGCAAATCCTTTAAAATTTTCCGGCGTCGTTCGTATTCTTTGGAAATGGCTCATCTTGCCGCTGGTTGAATTAAAATGGAACGCGTCCACGGTACCCGATAATTCGCTGAGAATATATACATCTGATTTATTTGGATGAAATGCAATATGCCGCGGGCCGGATCCGGGTTGCAATGTCGCCACGGAATCAAATGGCTCTATCAGCGGAATCTTTTCATTGGGATGAAATATATACACATGTTCCTGATCTGTTCCCAGGTTTGCTTCCAGGAGGAATCTTTCGTTCGGCGAAAAAATAGTGGAATGTACATGCGCGGCTTCCTGCCTGGCAGTGTCCGCACCTTTTCCGAATTGCCGGATGACTTGCATGGCAGGTGCCAGGGAACCATCAGTGTTGACCGGCAGTGCTGCCAGGCTACCGGAACAATAATTCGCTACAAAAACCCATTTGGCAGTTTTATCTTCAGAAACATAACAGGGACAACTGCCCTGGCTCGATTGTGCATTCAAAAAGGCAAGCTGACCGGTAGTTGGTTCAAAAGCATAAGCGCCCACAGATCCGCCCTGTTGTTCTTCATCGGTAGCATACAAAAATTTTCCGTCGTTTGATACGCTGAGGTAAGAAGGATTTTTCGCTTCTATACTGCTCACGGAGGTTGCTGATCCTGTTTTTGTATTAAACTTATAAACGTAAATGCCCTTGCTTTTCCCATTGGTATAGGTTCCGATAAACAGGTAAGGTTCCTGGGAAAAACACGAAAATGAAATCAGGATGAACAGCCAGGTCAGATTCCAACGCATGGAAAAAGTTTTAAAATTAGACTTCTGCAATTTACATGAAAGGTATTACCATCCAACGCAATAAATGAATGGGGTGGAAGCGTTATTCATGTTGAAATCCGATTCCCATGAAACTGAAATTGCTTAGCTGCAGCTTTCTGTTATTTATTTTTTCCTGCCAGTCATTTCCTGATTCGATTCCTTCGGAACTAAGTCAGACCAGCACTGCTTCTTTTACGGGAACTTTAGCAACTGCTGATAATGGCAAAAAGTCCTTTACTGAGCCATCTGCCATAACAACGCCCGCGGCGGTTGTTCCGAAGGCTTCTGTGATACTTTCGAAGAAACAAGTACCTATTCTGTGTTATCATCAGATACGTGACTGGAAGCCGACGGATTCAAAGATTTCGCGTGACTATATCGTCCCCCCTGCGGCATTTGCCGCTCAGATGCGTATGCTGGCCGACAGCGGGTATCATACCATCTCTCCGGACCAATTATATGCTTACCTGATATCGGGCGCCAGGCTGCCTTCCAAACCCATCATGCTGAGCTTCGATGACACCGACCTGGATCAGTTTACCGTTGCCTATCCCGAGATGAAGAAATATGGATTCAAGGGCATGTTTTTTATCATGACCGTATCCCTGGGCAAAGCACATTATATGAGCCGTGAACAGGTGCATGCGCTTTCAGAGGATGGCAATACCATTGGCTCACATACCTGGGACCATCACAACGTAAAAAAATATGAGGGGAATGACTGGATAACCCAGCTCGACAAGCCCACGAAACAACTGGAACAGATCACCGGGAAAAGTATAAAATACTTCGCCTATCCTTTTGGATTATGGAATACAGCCGCTTTTCCGGAGCTCAAAAAACGAGGCTTTGTAGCCGCCTTCCAGCTGAATGAAAAACCTGATCCCGTAGACCCGCTGTACTCTATACGCCGGATCATCGTACCGGGAACCTGGAATGGCAGCGTGCTGCACCGCTGGATACTCCGCGATTTTTAACCGAAGTCACTATCTTGCCTCTCATGATTTCTCCTGAGAAGGCCGCCATGTTCCGCAACCGCCTCACTAAAGTGTTCCGGCATATGAGCAAACTGGCCAGACGGCAGGAAGTCAGTTGTTACAGGATCTATGACCATGACCTGCCGGAATTTCCATTGTGTATTGAAATGTATGAAGACTGGCTCTATGTGGCAGAATATCGTCGTAATCACCATATGGAAGAGTCGGAGCACGATGAATGGCTGGACGGCTGCAAAACAATCGTTGAGGAGATTACCGGAATTCCTGCATCGCGGATCGTATTGCGAACGAGACAGCGTAAATCAAACCGACAGGACCAATATCAAAAGCTGTATGACGAAAAAGAATACATACTGGTCAGGGAACAGGGATTGAAATTCAAAATCAATCTCACTGATTATCTGGATACCGGATTATTTCTGGATCACCGCATGACCAGGTCTATGGTGCGGGCACATGCTGAAGGCAAAAAACTATTGAACCTGTTTTGTTATACCGGCTCGTTTTCGGTGTACGCCGCCTCCGGAGGAGCTGCAGAAGTGGTTTCCGTGGACCTGTCCAAGACCTACCTGAAATGGGCAACCGAAAACATGGAATTGAACGGATTTTATGATCCGGCAAAACATTTTTATCTGCATGAAGACGTAAAACAATATCTGCCCGGACTACCCGCCGGATATTTTGACCTGGTCATTATGGACCCGCCGACATTCAGCAACAGCAAGAGGATGGAGGATTTCCTGGATATCCAGCAGGATCATCCGGTTCTGATCAGGCAGACGCTGGCCGCCATGAAGCCCGGCGGCGTGATTTATTTCAGTACAAACTTCAGCCGCTTCCAACTACAAATAGAATCATTAACGGACTGCACCGTGAAGGATATTACCCGGGCAACCACGCCATTTGACTTCCAGGGTAAGCTGAGCAGATTCTGCTTCCTGATTACAAAGACAAAGGCTTAAGGCTAAGGCCAAGGCTAAGGCACGGGCTTAAGGCTTAATGCTATTCCTTACGCTTAATGCAGGGCAGGGTACTTCCATACCTCCATACTTCCATTCTTCCATACTTTCCTCCGGTTTTTTTCAATGCTAAAAATATTGGAAATATACTGTTTCACGCAGATCTGATTGCTATAGAGTTCAGGACAATTAATTTAGTAAATTATAGTTGTCTATTATATTAATTATTAATATTTTATAATAGTTGACTGTAATTAATATAGATTAGTTTTTACATCAAATACCAGCTGTTTCAATCAAAATATTAGTTACTTTCGAATCCTTACTGATTTTGCATGATAGTTTTTGAATTACAATACTTTCCACCGATTAGCTTCTTTTCGACTTTGTATGGAGAAACATATTTCTATTTAGATATATATGATATCTATCGAAAAATGAGTTTTCGAAACCGTTGTCTGATCGCCGGAGCGCAGGGAATTATTTCATTATCGGTTCCATTGCAACAAGGAAGGAATCAGCAGTTACCCATGAATGAAGTCCGGATTTCTGACACCGAAAAATGGCAGTCACGACATTTTAAATCCATCCGGTCTGCTTACAACCGGTCTCCTTTTTTTGATTTCTATGAGGATGAACTTGCAGCGATTTATCAGCGGCCGTTTGAACTACTGACGGATTGGAATCTGTGTTGTCTGGAATGGATAAAGGAAAAACTGGCCTGGCGCACGGGGATCCTTTTCACGGATTCCGCCATACCCTATCAAAGCGATGGCATCACGGATCTGCGCAACAGGGTATTACCAAAAAATTTTATGGAATGGAAACCCGTGAAATACCGGCAGGTATTTGAGGAGAGAACAGGATTCTTTCCGAATCTTTCAATCCTGGATCTTTTATTTAACTGCGGACCCCGATCATCTGAATTGCTTGGCAATTCAGATGATCGGGTATGAAAGACTGGAAGTCTGGAAGTGTGAAAGCAGCCTGACTCGCGTTAAGCGTTCCGCGTTCCGCTTTAAGCGTTAAGCTCTATAAGGATCATTTCTGCGACATCCAGCACCCTGACCTTATCCTCCTTTTCTTCGTGCTTCACACCATCAGTAAGCATGGTATTACAGAAAGGACAGGCGGAGGCAATGAATGCCGCGGATGTTTCGATGGCCTCATGGGTTCTTTCAAAATTGATCCGCGTAGTTCCTTTTTCTTCTTCCTTAAACATCTGGGCACCACCGGCACCGCAGCAAAGTCCCTTGCTTTTGCAACGTTTCATTTCAACAAGCTCGGCATCCAGCGCTTCTAAAATTTTCCTCGGCGCGTCATAAATGCCATTCCCCCTTCCCAGATAACAACTGTCGTGATAAGTGATTTTTTTTCCTTTAAAAGATCCGCCTTCTTTTAACCGGATCCTTCCCTGATCGATCAGTTGCTGAAGAAAAACAGTGTGGTGAATCACCTCATAGTTACCACCCAGTTCGGGATACTCATTTTTCAGAATATTGAAACAATGCGGACAGGCAGTTACGATCTTGCTGATCTTGTAATTATTTAATGTCTGAATATTCTGATAGGCCATCATTTGAAATATAAACTCATTGCCCGCCCGCCTGGCCGGGTCGCCTGTACACAATTCCTCCTTGCCCAGAATGGCATACCGGATTCCTATCCGGTTAAGAATGCCCGCAAATGCCCTCGTGATTTTTTGCGCACGCTGGTCATAACTACCCGAACAACCCACCCAAAACAAAATTTCCGGAGATTCTCCGCGGCCTGCAAGCTCTGCCATAACGGGTATATCCATGTATAAAAATTTTACCGTGTAAATCTAAAGTAAAATTGCCTGCCGGTTAATTGCTGATTCGGTAATTTTAAGGATAATTCCCATTATGTCCGTTGAAGATAAAATGCTTTTAATCCGCAATTACGATCTCTGGTGTCATCTTTCCGATGAAGATTATGAAGAATTGAAAATCGAACACCATTTTATTGAAGTGCCGAAAGGCGAATACATTTATTTTGAGGCCTATAATCATAACAAGATTTATTTTGTGAAAGAAGGTTATATCCGCATTGGCCATATCGATTCGGAAGGGAATGAAAAAGTCAGCGAGATCATTCAAAAGGGTGAATTATTCGGACAAATCACGCTGGAAAGAAGTAACCTCCATGGAGAATTTGCGCAGGCTTATAAGAAAGATGTGAGCATTTGTGCCTTCTATATTGAGGATTTTGAAAAACTGCTGAAAAAACGCCCGGATCTTGCCCTGCGATATAGTAAACAGGTTGGGGCCAAACTAAGGACAATAGAAAACCGTCTGTTGAATCTTTTAAACAAAGACGTAAAAACCAGGCTGGCTCATTTTTTCTGGCAACTGGTGGAAAACAAACTGGGTGAAACCATGCCGGAAGGATTCTGCATACCGAACTACCTGAAACATGAGGATATTGCAAACCTCATCGGATCCAGCCGTCAAACGGTCACAACTATGATCAATGAACTGGAAGCCGAAGGAATCCTTTCCTATAAGCGCCAGGAGATCTGCTTTCTGAATGTTAAAAACTTACAAAAACGGCTTTCTGTCAATTAACCGACAAACGATGGTCCGGAAGCAGTATAGTTTTGATCAAATTTTAAAAATGAAAGTACTGCTGACTGTTTTATCATTATGCTTGTCATCCACGGGATTCTCGCAGGCTGATGATTTCCGGAAAAAGCAGTTTAACCTGGATGACGGAGTCGCGATTAAAGGATACGATCCGGTGGCCTACTTTACCATGGGTAAGGCTGAAAAGGGGAAATCTGCATTTTCTTCCTCATTCCATGGAGTAAACTATCATTTTGCAAGTGCGGCGGATCTGAACAGTTTCCAGGCAAGTCCGGAAAAGTTCGAACCGCAATATGGAGGCTGGTGCGCTTATGCCATGGGCCATGATGGTTCGAAGGTTGAAGTTGACCCGGAGACTTTTAAAATTATCAATGGAAAATTATTTCTTTTTTATAACCGGTTTTTTAATAATACGCTGAAAACATGGAATCTGGATGAGTCCAGACTCCACACCCAGGCAGATGCAAACTGGCAAAAAATTCTAAACCGATAAACCTAAAAACAACCAAATGATTATTCGCACCATTGGAATTTGGATCCTGAGGCTGGTTCCGGCCGTCATTCTGCTCCAGACACTTTATTTCAAATTTACTGCCCAGCCAGAATCGGTTCAACTGTTTACACGCATTGGGATGGAACCTTATGGACGAATCGGAACAGGTGTGTTGGAACTGGTTGCTGCCATCCTGATATTGATTCCGCGATATACAGGATACGGAGCTATTTTGGGTTTGGTAATGATGACCGGCGCCTTATATTTCCACCTGACTAAAATTGGGATTTTTTTTGGAGGAGATGCCTTGCTTTTTATCTATGCGGTCGTTACGTTTGTCTGTTGTGCCCTGTTAGTTTTTATTTATAAGACAAGGTTGGAGAGTCAACTGAAAAGGAAATAGGGGCGATTCGTACCATCATCTGAGATATTTTATGTTTAAAGAGGGATTATTCGTTTTCTTGTTTTTGTCGTTCCAGTGTAGTTTTGCCCAGTATCATCCGGTTGCGAGTGAATCCAGTGTGCGGTTCAGTCTGAAGAATTTTGGTTTTAAAACAGGTGGATCGCTGAATGCTCCGGAAGGTGACATTGATTTTAATCCGGATGACCTGACCAAATCTTCATTCCGGGTAACCCTTAAAGCGGAGAGCATCGATACCGACAATGAATCGAGGGATGCGCACCTGAAGGAAGCAACCTATTTCGACGTGAAAAACTATCCGCTGATCCGTTTCGTATCTTCTTCCGTGACAGAGACTGGGAAAAAGGGGTCGTACCAAACACTGGGTACGTTAACGGTCAAAAACAAAAGTAAAGAAATTACGATGCCATTTACCGTTGAAAAAAATGGCAACGGTTGGGTATTTTCAGGCAGTTTTAAAATGAACCGGAAGGATTATGATATCGGCGGTTCCAGTACACTGTCTGACGAAGTGACGGTTGATATAAAAGTAGTCGCCCGGTAAATAAAAAAATATTATTTTTAGAAAACGACTTTTATGGAACTGCAAAAAGCCGTACGGCAAGTCTTCCTTCAGCTGACTGATTCATTGAATCAGCTGCAGCCTGATCAATACATATATTCCTGTAGAAATTTGTCCGGCAATACCATCGGGCAGCATGTTCGTCACATTATCGAAATGTTTCAGTGCCTGGATGCCGGTTATCTGAAAGGGGAGGTGGATTACGAAAAAAGGAAACGGGATAAACAAATAGAAACCAATAAAGATTTCGCAACGGACATTCTGAAAGAGATCAGCCGGCAAATTTCCAGGGAAAACAAGACTTTGTACCTCCTGACTTATTATAATGAACTGCAGGACGAACCGGAGAAAATCGTTACGAATTATTTCAGGGAGATCGCTTATAATCTGGAGCATACCATTCATCATATGGCGCTGATTCGTGTCGGACTCAGGGAATTGGGTGATCTGCCCGTGGATGATTCATACGGCGTAGCTTTATCCACACTCAAGTACAGGAAACAATGTGCACAGTAACTTTTATTCCGGCAGGCAGTCATTTTTTTTTTACATCCAGCCGCGATGAACAGGCTGGCCGCCCAATTGCATTTTTTCCGGAGATTTATGAAATAAACGGCTGCCATATACTTTTTCCAAAAGATCCTCAGAGCGGTGGCAGTTGGATTGCGGTCAACGAAAACGGGCATGCAGGCGTATTATTAAACGGTGCCATCAGAATTCATAAACCGGGCATTTCTTACCGGAAAAGCAGGGGCTTGGTTTTACTCGATCTGATCTCAAGTCCGGCGCCCGCGGACGCTTTTGAAGAATCAGATTTCAATGGTATTGAACCCTTCACGGTTATTTTATTTGAAAATAAAAATCTTTATTCCGGTAAATGGGACGGTCAGATGAAATGGCTGGAGTTGTTGAATGTAAATAAACCCCATATCTGGTCTTCCGTTACTTTATATGATCCGGTGGCGATCAGGAAAAGGGAAGAATGGTTTTATACCTGGTTACGTGAAAGCGACTATCCAGGCAGCCTGGATATTATTCATTTTCATCAAAAGGGTGGTGACGGAGATCCCTTTAATGATATCATGATGAACCGGGATCACAAATTGTTTACCAATAGCATTAGTTCCATACGTCTTTCTCCTGAAACCGCCAGTTTCCGATACCTGGATTTACGGAGCGGAGAAACCACGGAATCCATTCTTGCCTTTCAAAAAACGGTGCAGGTAAAAGCATGAACTCCATCGCGGGCTGGAAAAAAAAGCCCTTCTGGATTCGGTTATTTCATTGGGAATACTGGAGTTTCAATACAGTCTATATTCCCATTTATCCGGTATTTATTTTTCTTTGTCTGAGGGCCCGTTCATTCTTTTTCTATGCAGCTTCCAATCCAAAAATAAAAAATGGAGGATTCCTGGGAGAATCGAAGAAGGATATTTACGAATTGGTCCCTGCACAATGGCAACCCAGAACTATTTTTTTTCCTGCACGCTCCAATCCGGATGCAGTTCTTGATAAACTAATGCAGGCGGATTTCCGGTTTCCCATGATTGGCAAACCGGATATAGGTGCCAGGGGACGAGGTATTAAAAGACTGGATGATGCAGGAGCTGTTTTGAATTATGTTTCATCTGTGTCTGTTGATTTTCATGTGCAGGAATTTATTTCATATGAAAAAGAGGCAGGCATTTTTTATTACCGATTCCCGGGTCAGCCAAAAGGAAAAATTTCCGGTATCGTACACAAAGAATTCTTAAAAGTGACCGGAGATGGAAATCAGAATGTCCGCGAACTGCTGAAGGCCAATCCCCGTGCTATTTTACAGCTGTCCCGATTGGAAATAACCGAGCCGGATGTGTTGAATTATGTACCTGCGCCCGGCGAAGTTTTTACTGTCGTTCCCTATGGAAATCACGCAAGGGGTGCTTTGTTCCTGGATGACAGCGGGTCGATCAATGTAAAACTTGTGAATGTTATTGATGAAATCTGCCGGCAGATTCCTTTATTTTATTTTGGAAGAATGGATATCCGGTATCAGAGCAGGGAACTACTCGAAGAAGGGAAATCGTTTTTCATACTGGAAGTGAACGGCGCAGGCAGTGAGCCTACACATATCTATGATCCCCGGCACTCTATATTTTTTGCCTGGAAGGAAATCATCAGGCACTGGGTAATTCTTTTTAAAATAAGCCGGGCAAATCACAAACTCGGTTATTCTTATTTAACATTGAAGGAAGGAGTGGAGATGTTCAAAAAGGATAAATCGGATTCAAAAAAACTGGATGAAATAAAAATATAATTTTCGTTGACCGTTGACCGATGACCGTTGACCGTAGGGTTTAGGTGTCAAGCGTTGTCTTACATCGGGTATCGTGATTCAGGACAAACACTCAACGACCAACGGTGATCGGTGATCGGTCATCGATCAGAAACATATGCAATCCATCTTCACCATACTGCTCGGCTTTATCCTCAGTCTTCTGGGGCAGCTCCCCCTGGGTACCATCAGTATGACGGCTACACAGATTGCCGTGCAGGAAAATTTCCGGAATGCCTGGAAATATTCCGCCGGCATCGCATTGATAGAGATGTTATATCTCCGTTTGGTACTGTCGGGAATGCAATGGATCCTTTCACATCAGCTGGTCTTTATGATTTTCAACTGGATCACGATTGCATTATTTGCCGCTCTGGGCATTATCATTCTGATCGCCACACAAGGACAGGATAAAGAAAAAAAAGCTTTCATGCTGAACTACCGCCTCAGCCGGTTTTTACTTGGTATAAGTATGAGTGCTTTGAATCCGGCACAGATTCCTTTCTGGTTTATCTGGACCGGATATTTTATAAATCTGGGATTGTTGAAACCCGGTTTTATGCAGTTTAATCTTTTTACACTGGGATCCGGTGTTGGCACCATGGGCGGTTTGATCATTTATATATATGGAGGGAACTGGCTGGTCACGAAAATGAAGACAAGCAACCGTACACTCAATAAACTAATGGGAATCGTTTTCATTATTGCTGCTGCTGCGCAATTATACCGTGTATTCCGGCCCTAACCATTTTTCCAGGCATCTCTTTCATCCGGACTGAATTTCCAGGGGGCAAAATTATTTTCAATATTGCCGAACATCGTATTCCATTCAGGAGGTGCGTCTGAATCTTCCATAACCAGGGATCTCCGAAGCTCCAGGATAATTTCCAGCGGACTGATACTAACGGGACATTCTTCCACGCAGGCATTGCAACTTGTACAGGCTCTTAATTCTTCCACCGAAATATAATTTTTCAGCAATTGTCTCCCATCATCTTTGAATGAACCGTTCGAGCGAATATTTTTTCCCACTTCTTCCAGTCGGTCTCTTGTATCCATCATGATCTTGCGGGGGGAAAGTTTTTTCCCTGTAATGTTCGCCGGACAAGCCGCGGTACACCTTCCGCATTCTGTGCAGGCATAGGCATCCAGCAGGTTACGCCAGCTCAGATCCATCACGTCTCTGGCTCCGAAACCGGAAGGCGCCGATGACTCTGGCGGGGCCAGTTCGGGTTGCATCGAATACAATACTTCCTGTTGAATCGATTTCATATTCCGCATTTCCCCTTCCGGCAGAAGCCTTGCAAAATAAGCATTTGGAAATGCCAGCAGTATATGAAGATGTTTGGAGTAAGGCAGATAATTTAAAAAAGCAAATATGCCGGCGATGTGCAGCCACCAGCATGATCTCTCAAGAATCACCAGCTGATGATCTGACAATCCGTTTAACAAAGGATGCATCCAATGGGAAATCAGAAAATTTCCGGTGTGATGAAATGCGTAATGAGTATAACTTCTTTCCTGCAATAATGTATCAGAGGCATTCAGCGTCAGGAAAAGTGTCATCAGGATGATCTCTGTAATTAAAATATAATTGGCATCCGACCGGGGCCATCCATCCAGATCATGACTGATGAAACGACGCAGTTTTAAAATATTTCTCCGGCACAAAAAAACGATGCAGGCAATCAGGACGGAGATCGCCAGTATTTCAAATGAATTGATCAGCCAGCTGTATAAGCCGCCCATCGGAATGGAAAAAAGTCTGTGCGTTCCAAAAAGACCATCCAGAAAAATTTCCAGTATTTCCAGGTTGATGATGATGAAGCCAGCATAAATAAAAAAGTGCAGAACGGCTACCAGTGGATTCCGGAACATTTTTTTCTGGCCGAAGGCCAATAAAAGCAAATTCTTCCAGCGGGCTGAGGCATGATCACTGAAATCCTCGTCTTTTCCAAGCAGGATATTTCTACGTATGCGAAGGGCATTTCGACTAAAGAGTCCGATAGCGGCGACGGCAAGTAAAACGAACATGATTTGCTGAACCAGCTGCATGAACCGGATTTGAGACCTGAAGTTATAGCAGATTTGCAGGAATTATGATTTTCTTTACCTTGGGGCATGGAGAAGAATTATATTTTGAGTCCGGAAGTAGCCGCAAAAAAATTAAAGCGGATGGCGTTTGAAATCCTGGAGAATAATTTTGGTGAAACATCATTTATTCTGGCAGGCATCAGGGAGAGCGGAACAGTGATCGCAGAAACCATTCAGCGGTTACTGGCTGAAATTTCAGGATTGCATACTGAATTGATTACAGTGAGTCTGGACAAAAAAAACCCTACGACCGTTGAGATCAGCAGGCCACTCGACTTCAAAAACAAAGTGGTCATTTTGATCGACGATGTATCGAACAGTGGCAAGACCCTGATGTATGCCATCAGGCCTTTTCTTGACACGAGCCCCAAAAAAATACAAACGCTGGTACTTGTTGAAAGGAGCCATAATGCTTTCCCCGTCAAGCCGGACTATGTGGGTTTATCTGTTGCGACCACTATACAGGAACATATATACGTGGAAGTTGAAAAGGGGCTCGTAAAGGGAGCCTGGCTGGAATAAAATACCTTGTAGAACGACTGTTTTTTACTCTCTTTTTCGTCTCGAACCCTCCTGATTTCATTACCTTTGGTGGCCCTGTAAAAACTTGGATTTTACGGGGTCTTAAATTACTATGGAAGAACACATCATACCGGAAGAAACGCAGGATAATAATCGTATTGTATCGATCAACATCGAAGAGCAAATGAAAATGGCCTACATAGATTATTCTATGTCGGTTATTGTAAGCAGGGCATTGCCGGATGTGCGCGACGGTCTCAAACCGGTGCACCGCCGCATCCTATATGGAATGAATGAACTGGGCAGCAACAGTAATAAGCCCTTCAAGAAATCGGCCCGTATCGTGGGGGAAGTCATGGGTAAATACCATCCGCACGGGGATGCAGCGATCTATCATACCATGGTCAGAATGGCGCAGGAATGGAGTATACGGTATATGCTGATCGATAAGCAGGGTAATTTCGGAAGCCAGGATGGAGACGGTCCGGCAGCCATGCGTTATACGGAAGCCCGCCTTCACCGGCTGGCTGAAGCCATGCTGGAAGATATTGACAAGGAAACTGTCGATTTTCAACCGAATTTTGACGAATCACTTACCGAACCGACCATTCTTCCGGCCCGTTTTCCTCAGTTGCTGATCAACGGTGCCAGCGGCATCGCAGTGGGGATGGCTACCAATATGCTTCCGCACAACCTGGCTGAATCCATTGACGGTTGTGTGGCATTTATTGATAAGAGGGATATTTCCATCGAGGAACTGATGAAGTATGTCAAAGCGCCTGATTTCCCTACCGGCGGCGTGATCTTCGGAATGGAGGGTGTTAAAGCTGCCATGCATACAGGCCGTGGCCGCGTGGTGCTCAGAGGAAAACTGCATGTGGATACAAAGGCCAGTGGCCGTGAGCAGATCATTATTACTGAAACGCCATACCAGGTTAATATTGATGCGCTTTGTGATCGCATTGCGCAGCTGACGAATGAAAAGATCATTGAAGGTATCTCCGATGTCCGTAATGAATCCAGCGAAAAAGACGGTATCCGTATCGTCATCGATCTGCGTCGTGACGCGGTTGCCAATGTGGTGATAAATCAGGTGTACAAGCATACTGAACTACAGACTTCTTACGGTATCAATAACGTGGCACTCGTAAAGGGCCGTCCGCGCACACTGAATTTGAAAGAGATCATTTCAGAATTTGTGGAATTCAGGCACGAAGTCGTAATCCGCCGTACACAATTTGAATTAAAGGAAGCAGAAAAAAGAGCGCATATACTACAGGGTTATCTGATTGCACTCGATCACCTGGACGAAGTGATTTCATTGATCCGTTCTTCATCCACACCGGAACTGGCCAAGGACAACCTGATCAATGCAGGCTGGGGACTGAGTGAAATTCAGGCAAAAGCCATTTTGGAAATGCGTTTGCAACGTCTCACCGGAATGGAAAGAGATAAGATCCGGCATGAATATGATGAATTACAAAAGCATATTGCCTACCTGAATGATTTATTGCAGGATGAATCAAAACGTTTTGCCCTGATTCGTGCAGAGCTTATTGACATAAAAGAAAAATTTGGGGATGAACGCAAAACGGAAATTACATACCTCGATGATGAAGTGCAGATCAAGGATCTGATCAAGGAAGAAGATGTTGTGATTACGATTTCGCATAACGGTTATATCAAGAGGACATCAGCCACTGAATACCGTCAGCAACGCCGGGGAGGAAGAGGTTTAAGCGGGGGCAAGGCCCGGCTCGAAGATTATATCGAGCATCTTTTTGTTGCCAGTTCGCACCACACCCTTCTTTTCTTTACAGAAAAAGGCCGATGTTTTTGGCTGAATGTTTACCAGATTCCCGAAGGCGACCGGGTTGGCAAGGGGCGTGCCGTTCAGAATCTGATCCAGATTCCACCGGATGATAAAATCAAAGCGATCATCGATGTGAAGGACATGAAGGATAATGAATTTTTGAACAGTCATTATATAGTGCTTTGTACCAAGCGGGGAGTTATCAAAAAAACACAGCTGGAAGATTTCAGCCGGCCCCGGCAAAGTGGCGTAAATGCGATCACGATATTAGAGAATGATCAGCTGCTGACAGCAAGACTGACAGACGGAAATTGTGAAATCATGATGGCAATAAAATCCGGACGGGCCATCAGATTCCCGGAAGAAAATGTAAGACCCACCGGAAGAGGTGCTATCGGTGTGAGCGGAATAGAAGTTGATGACAGTTCTGATGAGGTGGTTGGCATGATATGTGTCAACAAGGACGATAAATCTAAAACCGTCCTGGTAGTAAGTGAAAATGGTTATGGTAAGCGAACCCAGGTGGAAGAATACCGTGTTACGAACCGCGGAGGCAAGGGAATAAAAACCATTCAGGTCACAGATAAAACCGGTCAGCTGGTCGGAATCCTTGATGTTACTGAAAAAGAAGATCTCATGATCACCTGCAAATCGGGCATTACGATCCGCATGCCGGTTAATGGGATCAGTGAGCTGGGTCGGGCTACGCAGGGTGTTAAACTGATCCGGCTTGACGAGGGAGATGGCATTGCCGCCATCACCCAACTGGATGAAGAATCTACCATTGAGGAAATAAAACGAGGGGAAGGTCCGGTTTTGGATATATTGCCACCGGAAGCCAGTCCAGAATAATGTCATCAGAAAACTTCAAATAAAAATCTCATGAAACGGATGTTTTTTAGCCTTTTAATGGCCGTCATATTTAACGGATTGTTTGCCCAGTCCGTTGACAAGGCAAAAGATTTACTAAAGGCAAATAATCTCGCAGGTGCCAAGGACGAAATTGACAAGGTATTGATGGTTGAAAAAAATCAGAAAAATCCGGAAGCCTGGTACACCAAGGTCAAGGTTTATAATGCCATCGCGGCAGATAATACCCTGAAGGGCCAATACCCGGACGCCCTGATCCAGTCGCTGGACGCGCTGAAAAAATACGTGCAATATGATGATAAGAAATCGGTGCTGCTCGCTGCCGATGGCTATAAACCCGTGAATGAAATTTATCAGGGTCTCTTCACTATCGGTGCTGCCAACTATAATGCGCAAAAATGGTCCGAAGCCTACGCCGATTTTACCAATGCGATTTCCGCCATCAGTTTTATGTATAAACAGGGATGGATCAAACAGAGCATGGATACTACGTCCACTTTGTACGCAGGTATTTCGGCTGAAAAGTCCGAAAAGCGGGATTCCGCGCTGATCTATTATAAGATCATTGCTGACTCGGGCATTACCAAAATCGGCGGCAATGATATGGGAGAAATCTACAAATGGCTCTCGGATTATTACACCCGAAAAGGTCCCGCTGAGAAGGCGAATGCGGCCAAGTATATCGCCTTGGGTAAATCAAAATATCCAAATGATATTTTTTATGATGAATTGCAATTGGACGTGTTGAGAAAAAACGGCCCCAAGGATTCCCTTTTTGCGAAATACGAAGAAATTAACAAAGCACATCCCGACAGTTCCATTTACTTTTTTAATTATGGATTGGAGTTGTATCAATATGCAACGGACACAAGTTCAGGCAAAAGAGTAGCTAATTCTGATGAACTCATTAAGAAAGCCCAGGAAAAGCTGTTAGCCAGTATAAAGATTAATCCCAACTATCCGCAGGCCAACCTGGTGCTCGGACAGATTGCCTATAATGAAGGGGTTGAATTCCAGATATTGGGAAAACCAAAAGGTAATACCAATGCGGCAGAATTAAAACAACGACAGGATTACCGGGCACAATCCGCAAAAAAATTCGATGAAGCAATTCCTTACCTGGAAAAAGTAGAACAGATTCTGGGACCACAGCCCAAGCTCAAGAAGGCGGATAAAGTGGCTTTAAGAGACTCTTATGATATGCTGGTAACTATTTATGAATCCAAGAAGGACCAGGCTAAAATTGCTTACTGGACGGATAAATATAATAACGTAGATAAAGTACATTAATCATATTTCTTTCCTGAACCCATGCAAGTTTTAAAACACTTCATGGGTTTTTTATTTTATTTCAGAGCAAAGTGCAGATTGGTATTGATCACGAATTGCCGCTGATAGAATGAATAGGCTGGTTCCAGTCCGACGCCGATCACATTTGTCAGCGGGAACACATACCGGAAACCGGTCTGCAAATCAAAATAAGACAGGTCCACAATACCCGGAGCCGCGATTACATACAGATGATTCGTTAATTGGTACTGGCCCTTCAGATAGAAACTCAATAAAGCCTGTTTTTGGGAACTGATCGTTTTCACATCAGTTTGGCTATTCTCAACCCATACCATACTGGTACCGACGAAATAACTGAATTTTCCCGAGTCTTTATTCCAGGTACCTGCTTCAGCGCCGAATCCGATCCCATGGCCTGTTTGAAATGACTGATATATGGTAACACTGGGAAAAGAAGGAATAGAGCAAAGTTTGCAGTTCTGACTTTTTAATTCGCTGACCTGAAAAAAAGAAATGATGGTCAACGCAAGCAAGGCTTTTCTGTTTTTTTTGAACCGGATTATATAAATAATCAGATTCCGGCAAGAGGTAGACATCTTCATACTGATCAATTTAAAGAATGCGCTTTGGGGGTTACGACATAGCGGTCTATAAAGGATTGGATCAGTTTATTGGGATACGGCCAATGGGAAACGAGATCGAAGGGTGATCAGAGGATGGAAGAGGAGATAAAGATAGTTTCTGATTTCCGTTTTTGAAAGTGCTAACCGGTTTTTTTCAATAAATACGGTATTGGGAAAAAATACCAAATTGGGAAACACCCAGTATTAAAATACGCGTAAAGGTCAGGATTAAAACGGAAATATCTTTACCCCGGGATCAGTTCAGGAATTCTGATTCTCGAGGGAAGAATTTTCCAGCGTTTTGATTTTTGCCAGCAATGTTTCAGAATCAAAAGGCTTGGGTAGAAAGTAGTCGGCACCCGCTTCGTATGCTTTTTTGTCAACATCGGGTAGCCCTGACATAATGTAAACAGGGATATTCTTTAAATAACTGTTTTTAATTTCCCTGCAAACATCCAATCCATTACTATGATCCAGTTTGATGTCGAGTAAAATCAGGTCAGGTTGCAAAAGGCCAACTGTTTTTAGAATTTCATCTGCATCAGACAAAGGGCAAATTTTGCAGTGGTAAGCCTGAAGTAAAAACCGCAGACCATGCAACAAATCCAGGTCGTCCTCAATGATCATTATTTTCAACATGAGCGGGAGTTTCTATTATTAGAATACGTATTATGATGCCAAAAAGTTTACTATCCATAAATTATATTAAATGCATTGAGGATATATATCTACAACTCAATTGGAAAATATTTTCCAATTATTGGAAACTATGAACCCCCTAACATTTCATCCAGTTTTTCATCACTGATATTATCCGCATCTCTGGAAATTGTATTTTCAGTTTCTTCAAAAGCATTCGAAGATCCGAGATGGGTATTTTCGCCAGCCTTCTGAATTTTTACTTTCGTGTTTTTACTTTTTTTTTTCTGCTCGTCCTTACGTTGCTGCATGATTTGATCATTGATTCATTTCAATTACACCTACATCGGTGGGCTGTCCTTCCACTACAAGCACATCCTGTTTAAAACTGTCTCTGAATGGCGGCTTCGCTTCCAGCATCAGCGTATAATTCCCCGGTTTTACATTCGTGATCATAAAATTTCCCTGTATAACGGGAGCGTTCAGGGTATCGCGCCTGGATATCAGCCAGGCCCGGCTGGCCCCGTTTGACGGACTGACGGAACCTTTCACCGGGCTGTTGTAGTAAAAACTGAAAGCCAGAGAAAGGAATGTCAGTAACCCAAGAAATATCCAGAAGGTATATTTAGATCTGGTGTATATTAATCTCATATTCATTACGCTATGCAATAACTATTCCCGGGTCTGATGATTTCTAAAACGGGGATCCGAAGGATCGGGGGACATGATCATTCCGGCAGGTGTTAACCTTTATTTATATCGAAAAACCGCAGACCCGTTTACAGCCGGACATGCCATAATGTGAAAAACTTCTTAAAACTTGTGGATAATATTTCGAAAATAATCTTCGGCAGTCTTGTAAATTCACTCATTAAGCAGTCCCTTATGTATTCAGTAGAAACTTCAGCGCCGTCAGAAAGAGGATTTGTCAGTACCGTGCATGTATTAAAGGGGGGCGAAATGATTTACTCCTTACAGGATTTTCTGAAGATTGAAACCCGCTTCTCCTGGGTAGACAAAAAATTCCTGATCAATAAGATCCTGGAACTTCAAAAAAAGACAGACGATCGCAGAAGATCTTTTCTGGTATTTTATGAAGAGGGTAATCAGATCCGCGAATACATTAATATGGATCACAGCTTTACACCGCTCCCTTATTGCTAGTCTTCTCCTTCCGATTCCTCATCTTCTTCCTTCACCAGGCTGTCATCCAGGTCTTCCCCGAATAAATCCCGGTCCATACCGGATTCATTTAATAAAACTCCTTCATTGTCTTTACGATCCAGGCTAATAGAATGAACCGGGAGATCGGTATCATACGAAGGATCTAAACTATCCCTCAGAATTTTCTTTTCGACCGGACTAACATTACTTTCGTCCCGCATATTATTTTCTTCCGTCATTTCATCATCATCATCATCATCCAATAAGTCGTCGGCTTCTTCGTCTGCAGAGGAAATAGTCGTATCCCCGGGGAGAAGAGAAGCATTTTTCCCTGATCGGTTGGCCCCCGGAATATCTTTGAGCTCGGGCAGGTTCAGGATGGCCTGATCGGGTTTTAATTTTTCCTGATCCTCAGGTGAATCCTGTATATCGTCGTGTAAGTAATTTTTGTTTGTCATATGCATTCCTTTAACTTGTATTGCTTAAAATTTCATGCCAGTATACATCACGGTGGCCGTATTATTTAACGGATTCCTGAAATCATTTATATGAAAAATATTCTCATTATATCGCTCACAGCCTTGTTGCTGGTTTTTGTTTCCTGTAATAACAGCCATAACCAGAATGCTCCCAAAAGCAGCGATACTACGGTAAAGAACGGTGGTCCGGATTCCGCGGCGAACAACGGCATCCTGCCTCCTTCCGGCGCGGTCGACAATGCGAATAATTCATCCTTGGCCGATACGACTTATAAGGCCAAGGATAGCGGTGTAAAGAAGTAAAATTCCTTTTAGTGCTGTTCTTATAAATCCGGCAATCCATATGATTGACAGCGTTATTTTTTACAGATCAGAATAGGATGTTCTTTTCAAAATCCAGCTGTCGATATGATTCACTGAAATATTATTCCTGTAATTCGGATCCACTGAAATCTTTTTCCATTCAGGACTTGATCCGAATGCCTTCCAGTGTTCCTCCCGGGCAGCTGCATTCGCAAATACCACCATATAAATCAGGTTGGGCATCCGGCTGCCACTCAATACGTCCGAATAAAAAACCGCCTGGAAATCCAGCCGTTTGAACAATGTCACTTCGCCACCGGCATTAAACATATTTACTTTGGTGCGATGCAATTCTTCCGTCGGACTTTCATAACTCCTCAATTCATATATGGCGTCCGGATTGGATTTTAATGTTGTGGGAATCAGTTTTGGTGCATAAGGGAATGCTTCCATAATATTTGATTCCACCCTTGAATAGGGCAGGTGAGCCGTATCTGCATCCAGAAAAGGTTTTGCTGCAGCCGTGTATACCGGATCATTCATGATATTTGACTTAGTTCTCTGCCATACATCCAGCGAAATATATTGCACGAGTACTATTACCTTCCTGATTTCGGCCGTATCGTTCGCCACCGGTTTAAATACACCGATCTGATTAATACCCAGCCGGTGCATGGCGGGTATATAAGCATCCTTCAGATATTTGTCCGTAGACTCCATCTGGTCAGCTGTTTTTAATTTATAAACAAGCAATTCGTAAATGTCCTTCTGCGCGTAACTGATCACGCAAAATGCGTTCATTAAAATAAATGCGATAAGACCTGCATACCATTTTTTCATTTGTAAATGTTTTTAGTTTTTATCCTGTTTTCAAATAAAATTTTCCCATAGCCTGACATTTTTTTGAAATCAGGTGCGGAAGCCGCACCGGGATAAGGTACATAATACTCGGCATTTCCGGACTGCTTTTTACCCGCATTACGCCAGGCCAGTGCATATACCATCTGATGATTTTCGATGGTCGGAAAAAATACTTTTGTCCACCAGGTGCTGTCCGGTATTTCGTTATAGCCGAACTCGGTAAGTGCCGGAATTTTATGATGGGATGAAGCCACGCTGTCGAGCAGGCTCAGATCCTTGCCAAAGAGATTTATGAATGCCGTATTATCGCGCAATATATTTGCCTGGTAAATGTCAAAACCCATGATATCGATCAGGTCATCACCCGGGTATCTTTCTGTGTATTCAGTTCCGCTGTTGAATTTATCTGTGTTGAACGCAAACAGGATATTATGCAGATTTTTTTCTGTTCTGAGGTAAAGAATCGAATAACGCCAGAGATTTTTCATTTCTTCCGGACTGCACTGATCTTTCCCCCACCAGAACCATCCGCCATTGAGTTCATGAAACAAACGAAGAATGATGGGGATGGATTCTCCGTTTTTACCTTTCAGGGTTCCCAGGAATGCAGCGACCCGGTCAAGCCAGCTGGTATACAGGGCGTTTTTTGTTCCACCCGGCAATATGGAAGCGACTGCACCCGGTTTATTATCCCAGGCCGTTCCACCCGTCAGCGGATTGTTCAGGTGCCAGCTGAGGGTGATCACGCCACCGCGTTCATAGGCATCCCTGATAAATGATTTTGTTTTCTCAAATGGAACCGAGTCCAGATTATGTGCCCAGCCCAGTTCTATTCTTCCCAAATCAAATCCATAAATCGCCGGGTACTCACCGGTCAGATCCCGGATATCACTTCGTCCCTGAATATATTTCCAGCCTACACCATAACACGGGTCATCCTGGTGACCGAATAAAATATTCTTTCCGATGAGACTATAAAGATTTTTATAGAGCGCCTTTGTTTCAGCGGTTGCCTGTTGATCACTGCAGGCCTGTGCAAAGAGGCTGCGGAAAGGGAAAAATAATATCGGTAAGAAATGGAGGAGGTACTTCATTTTCATATAACACTCGTGATCACCAAAGTTATTTTTCATAGACTGTGTTATTAAATACCTGATTAACTTTTAATGGTATTATTTTACTGATAATCTGGTTGTGCAGCATACAAATTCGCGGTGGCTGAGGACAGAACGGTGGTTGAGTACATAAAAATAAATACATTTTAATAATACTTTTTTATTTTCGTTTGCCCGGAAAGTATTGCTGCTGTTCATAGACGAGGATATATCGTTAAAAAATTTGCGGGGGAAAACTTCAACCGGATTTTCAAAAAAAAGCTGTACACTGAGGGAATTCCGTGAAAGTTTTTCCGGAACGCTTATTTTCATTTAATTTCCTGCCATCTTTGTTCTTCAATAAAAAACACCATGAGTTATTCTTTCCGGGACGACCGTTATGATAAAATGCAATACCGCCGCACGGGCAATAGCGGATTACTGTTACCTGCTGTATCACTTGGCCTCTGGCATAATTTCGGAGACATAGATAACCAGGAAACGGCGCGCGAAATTCTGAGGCTGGCATTTGATAAGGGCATCACACATTTTGACCTGGCAAATAATTACGGTCCGCCTCCCGGATCAGCGGAAGAAAATTTCGGAAAGATTTTCAAACAGGACTTTGCAGCCTATCGCGATGAGCT
This sequence comes from Bacteroidota bacterium, assembly GCA_013286315.1. Classification (GTDB taxonomy): domain Bacteria; phylum Bacteroidota; class Bacteroidia; order Chitinophagales; family Chitinophagaceae; genus Puia. The sequence continues at coordinate 25,906 of JABDFX010000030.1, forward strand.
GATTATTTCGAGCAAAGCAGGCTGGGGTATGTGGCCAGGTCCGTATGGTGATCATGGTTCAAAAAAATACCTGGTTGCCAGCATGGATCAGAGTCTGAAAAGAATGGGACTTGATTATGTGGATATTTTTTATCACCATCGTCCGGACCCGGCGACACCGCTGGAAGAAACCATGCGAACCCTGGATTTGTTTGTGCGACAGGGAAAAGCTTTATATGTAGGTATCTCGAGTTATAATCCAGGGGAAACGGAAGCTGCTGTTAAAATGCTTCGTGAAATGGGAACACCCTGTTTAATTCATCAGCCAAAATATTCCATGTTCGAAAGGTGGGTCGAAGATGGATTACTGGATGTGCTGAAAAAAGAGGGTGTGGGATGCATATGTTTTAGTCCGCTGGCACAGGGACTACTTTCCAATAAATACCTGAAAGGAATTCCGGAAGGATCCCGTGCGCTCAGTCATCGTGGAAATGGTGCCATTGATGAGACGGCCATTACGCCGGAGAAAATCGCCAAAGTCGTGAAGCTGAATGAACTGGCAAAGAAACGTAATCAAAACCTCGCCCAACTTGCACTGGCCTGGGTTTTAAGACACGATGCTGTTACGTCGGTGCTTATTGGTGTTAGTAAACCGGAACAGGTTACTGATTCTATTGCGTGTCTTGAAAATCTGAGTTTTTCTGATACCGAACTGAATGAAATCGATCAAATACTGAAAAACTAGAGGCAAGTATGGAAGTCTGGAAGACTGAAAGAGTAGAGTATGAGAATGGAAGTATGGAAATTTAATCGTATAACTCTCTCAACTAAATAACTACTTCCAGTCTTCCAGTCTTCCAGACTTGTATTAGAACGCTTCTCCCAGATTCACGAAAAACCCTCTCGATCCCTCCCGTCCAAATCCATAGTCGATAGCAATATTGGTGCGGGAATATTTATTGAGTTTTATTCGAAGCCCGATTCCGCCGGCAGGTGCAGGAGTTCCGAATTGCCACGTGCTGATATTCGAAAAACTTTCAAAGTTTGTAAAAACCGCCATACCAAATAAACCATTTCTCGTGAGCTGAATCCGGTACTCCGCTTCTGCATCCAGCATATTATTACTTCTGAATCTTCCCTGAATATATCCCCGCCCCGTGTTAAATGTTTTGTCCCAACCCGTACTGGGAAGCATCAGGTAGGGCGGCGTGCCATTCAGGGTAAGCCAGTTATAACTCCACAGCGCTAGTATATTGGAAGAACTGCGTGGAAAACGGATATAGGTTCGATACTCCAGCATCATCGAGGTCCAGTTTGCATCGGAACCCAGAAATTTTAGCCGGGGTGCCAGCACAAAATTGATATAGTTGCCTTTATAGGCGTTGATGGTATTGTCGCGGGTATCGCGCATAAAATTAAGTGACACACCCGAAGAAAAAGAAGTAGACTCCGATCCGTACGTCTGAAAATCCGACGGCGTCTGCTGCTTATGAACCTGCCGCACATCAAAAAAATAATCCAGTATATATCCTGCACCGATATATACATGCGGGTGAACCTGGAATAATACGGACTGGTGAAATTTGAAATACTTATAGTTCAGCAGAGTAGAATCCTGGGGCGTAGTATTTGGCCCAAGACCATATGTATAGGTCGGATATCTAAGATAACGATAGTCGGATATTAATATGGTTTTATTATTATTGAAATACAGTGTTGCCTGGAATGGCAGGATGACCTGCTCCTTCTGCGAATAGGAAATACTGGTGGATATGGTGGAAGGCAGGCTGGTAGAATCTTTTGCGGACCGGTGTTTTTTATAAATCACCGCATTGGCACTGACAACAACCGCGAACCCTGTTTGTAATGTATAACCTATAGCAGGAAAAATACCGATCTGAATATGATGTTTGTTTCTTTCCGCCATTTCTTTTCTGACATCCTTATGCCGGATTTCATTGATTATATCCGTCAGATCTTTCAGACTGTCGACCGGAAGATTTTTCCACAGCATATTTTGGGCCGACAGGCAGCAGGGGATGAAAAGGGAAATGAAAACAATTCTTATTTTAAACCACATCATAGAGAATCGTTAAAAGCCGTCGTGGAAGGGGGGCTTAAAAAATCGTTAATTGTCTGAAAGATACCGGATTCATTTAATAGCGCATGGGGTCTCTGAAAATCCTGCGTTATGTCATCGTAATCATTTCCCGGGGTAACTTTTATACAAAAAATCCAGGGCCTCTTTATCTGGTAAAAGCCTTGCTATGGTTGTATCTCCGAAGAACATGGAATGGGGCTCATGATCGGAAAAGGATCCCCATACAGGCAGGCCGGGCAGGTTTGGATTCCCGGTTTTTACGAATTGAACCCAATAGGCAGACATGAGTTTCTCCAGTCTTCGGTCCACCGGTTCCCAGGCCCGTTGGATGCTGTCAAGGGTATGTAATGCATATCCGATCTCGGCCGTATGATAGGCACCGAATTTTTTTTTGTCGCCTGTTGCCGGGGGCTTCCGTGTGAAGACATACAGATATGTATTCGGTTTACTGTTTTCATTTTGTTTCAAAGCCCATTGATATTGGGACAGTCCAATGGTTTTATCTACGGCAAGCGAAATTTGTGAAGCAAGGGATTGCGAGTCCGAAGCAGATGGAAAATATTTTCTGAAGAGATTTGAGTCGGCACCGAACGCAGCGGCCTGTTTTGCAAAATCTTCTTTGCTGTAAATGCCGAATATAAATCCTTCGTCACTGTTCCAGCCGGTGAGCAGGGGGACGTGTATTTGCTGATTTTTTTTATATGTCCCGGAAACGGTGGCGGGTAACACGTAGCCGTCCACAATGGGTGCAAAAAATCCACCTGCATTCTTTTGCAATTCACCTGCAGGGATCGTCCGGAGTGCCCTCAGATTGGCTGCATTTAATTTATTGGCGATCCGCAGACCTTCTTTTTCGGCACTGGCCAGTGTGTTTAGGTGAAGCAGCGGGTTTTCAAGAACGAAGGAACCACTTTCACCGATCGCTCCCTGGAACAAACCACAGGCGGGGGGAGAGGCGAGCAGGCAATTGACACTCGCAGAACCGGCGGATTGTCCCGCAATAGTTATGCGATCTGGATCACCGCCAAAAGCGCTGATGTTTTTTTTCACCCAGCTGATTGCAGCGATCATATCCATCAGTGCATAGTTACCAGAACTGTGATGATCAGATTCAGCTGTTAATTCGGGATGGGCCAGAAAACCGAAAATACCCAGCCGGTAATTGAAAGAAACAAAAATAATTCCCTGTTCCGCCAGCGCCTCTCCGGAATATCCGGCTGCGGCCGATCCTCCGGTTTGGAAACCGCCACCATAAATCCAGATCATCACGGGTCTTTTTTCCTTCTCGGATTTCGCAGCCGTCCATACATTCAGATAAAGACAATCTTCGCTCAGCGGTTGTTGGGGCACAACGAATTCAGGTCCGATCATTAAAAAGGAAACCGGTTTTGGCTGCATCGGACTGGGCCCAAATGCGATGCATTTTTTCACGCCTTTCCATGGTTTTGCCGGTTGTGGTGCTTTCCAGCGAAGATCTCCAACCGGTGGCGCTGCAAAAGGAATTCCTTTGAAAACAGTGACAGAGGTTTTTGTATTGTAATATCCGGAAATCAATCCGGATTCTGTTTGAATGGTAGTAATTGTTGACGGTTGACGGTTGGCGGTTGACGGTTGGGCCTTAGGCTTAGCATTAAGCGTTGAGCGTTGAGCGTTGAGCCCAAGAACGAACAGGGACAAGCTAACGATCAGAGTAATTTTTAACATTATAAAGAAGCGTTTACGCAACACAGATAGGTTCCGGAATGATGACCTGCAGCGGATTTGGCCCAAACATTCGGAATATTGAGATAAATATACTA
>JABDFX010000031.1:0-1492 GCA_013286315.1 Bacteroidota bacterium
CCCGGGTATAACAGGGCAAAACCAGCTTTAGTTTTTTATTTCCTTCAAATACAGTTCCTTTCGCATCTTTGTTTTTTATCCTGATCCATAACGGAGGAAAGTAACATTCTCTGAATCTGAAATTCCCCCTCCCTTTTAAATCAACTTGTATGGAATCATATGGGCCGGGTGATTGCCGGTAGTATAGTCTATGCAATAAATAAATGGAATCCTTTTTTGCATCCTTTATTTTGCTGATAGAAATTTTTAACGACATTTCCAGAGGCATTTGATCGCTGAACAACTTATCCGCCGGGGTTTGTCCATGTAGATGTTCTCTGCATAATATGAACAACAGTAAAAATGGAATACCGTTTTTGATGGTCATTATCCTTGATTTAAAGCGTCAGGGGAACCAGGCACTTCCGTTGATATTTTATCTGCCACCTTTAGTGACCCGGCCGATATATATGCAGCGACCTTCTCGTCTGGAAAGGGAAATTCAAAATCACGCAGGCGAATGTTATCCGCGCCATCTTCTTTAAATGGATCTTCCAGAGAACGTTGAATATTATATAAACAAACAAACAGGAAGGCCTTAAAAAACGTTAAGGAAAATACATGCCACAGCGTCACCTCGAAACCGACACGATGCAGCAATGACGCAGGATAAAGAGCAGCAAACGTATAAATGCTGAAAAGGACGATCAGCCGGATCCCCAAAGGTGTCTGATGTCGTTTTGTTGCCAGTAAAAATTCAACACTTTCGGTGACCCGAAAAAAAAAGAGCATGATCTTAACCGAAAAACTACTTTTCAAGTTCTCTTCATTTTCCCGGATAAATGAAAAAAACTCTTCCGAATGCTGGCCAACAGTACAAACATTGTTCGGCCTTCCCTTCAGGAATTGCATCAGCCCGGTAGATATATTTGAAAGAATATTCCTGATTTGCATTTTCTTTTCCTGATCCAGTTTACTGTTTTCAAAACAGTAATAGACTGATTGCAGCGATCCTTGAAACAGGCTCAGGTAGGCGATTGCGCGCTCCCTTCTCCGGAAAGCTTCCCGCATGGAGAATGAGATGGGAAATGCGAGAATGACACCGACAATAAAAAAATCCGTATACAGTGAAAATCCAAATCGTATCGAAATATATGCACTGAGCAACGTAATGCATGCAATAAAAAGAGTGTGGATACTAAATAAGAACCGATATTTTTTCATAAATGGTATTCTTATTCTCTTTTTCTATAAGAAAGCAGGATAAATTTACGGAGTAATTATCACTAATTTCAACTACCATGGAGCAGAAAATTTTTGAATCGGTTGACAAATATATCAGCTATCTGTTTCCCCAGGACGAGGCCCTGACCGCCGCCGAGCAATCTCATAAGCTGGAAAAAATTCCGCTGATTAATGTATCTCCCAACCTCGGGAAATTATTGCATTTGTTTGCAAAACTCTCGCATGCTAAAAAGATCCTTGAAGTGGGAACCCTCGCCGGCTACAGCAC